>SXQI01000204.1 GCA_005793025.1 Verrucomicrobiales bacterium | reverse complement strand
GACCATGGCACTGCTCACGATATCGCTGGACGGGGAATTGCCAATCCACTGAGCATGATGGCTGCCATCGATTTAGCTAAAAGATTGATTCATAAACAAATCAAGATCCCGATTTCATCCTGAACGGAAACACCGTTTAATCATGGTTTCTCAAATATAATACATTTTCTCTCGGGCGACGGAATCGTCTGCCAATTGTTGAAAATTGATTTTGTCCGCAGTCGAATCCAAGGTTTTTTGCAAAACACTCCAAGCGTTCCTTAATTCGGGCGGGCAACTCGGATCGGTTAACGCAGGACTGTCAAAAATCTCTCCATGAACTGCACGGATAACATCGCCCAGAGTAACTTCTGAGGGTGCTCTCGCCAAAAGATAACCACCAGCCTTACCTCGTTGGCTTTTGACGATTTGTTTCGATTTAAGCTCGATGAGAATTTGGACGAGGTAATTGACCGCAAGCCCTTGTCCTGCAGCTAGATCCTCCGCCCGAACAGACTCTCCAGATGGGAACGCCCTCACCAGTCCAAGAACCGCACGTGCTGCGTAATCACTCTTAACCGACAGTTTCATGCGCAAGTAACTTAGTTTTGAATCCCCAATCAATCAATCAAAAGCACCCCGCCGAAAACCCAAACTACCCGGAGAATAAAAAAGCGGGCTAAGCAGAACACACGGAAAACCAATCTGCAGCCCGCTCTCCTTCTACATAGAAGGAAAATTAAAAATGACAAAAATGTTCCTCCGACGAATCTGTTCCCCGAAAAGTATTAAAGCCACTGAGTTCAGGCATTGCAGCGTCGTTGGGTAAGAAATTGATGCCAAAATGAGCCAGAAACGGCAAGCACAATTCGACATTTTTCGGACCGGGTTTTGAGCACACCTCATCTAGAATTCGCAGGGTGTAACTTTTCCAAACCTCCCCACGTCTGACCCCATGTCGAAAGACTTAAACCGTTAAATAGATATTATGAAGAAATCATTGATCCTGAGCCTGTTGAGCGCAGTCGCCCTCACGGGAAGCCTATACGCCGAAGATGCTAAGCCAGCACCGAAAGACGCTCCAAAACGTGAGCTAACAGCTGAACAGAAAAAGCTCCGCGAAGAAATTGTCAAAAAATATGACACCAACAAGGATGGAAAGCTCGATAAGGACGAACGCGCTGCCATCTCTGAAGAAGATAAGACCCGCATGCAAAAAGCTGGTCTCCGAGGTAATCGCGGCCCAAAAAAAGCTGAGTAATACCTTTTAGATTCTCGAGCTCGGAACCAAGGTTCTCTCAAAACGAAGAACCGTTCCAGCGAATCACCCCGTCCTCCGCTCCAGTTTCAGATTGGATCAATAGGACGGGGTGTTTTTTTTGATTCGACCACCGATCATTCTCGTAGGTGGATTGGCCTCGAGTTTTGATTGTCTTTGAGGCGTTTTATCAACTCGGGAGCCAATCCGTGGGGTTGTGCGGCGAGGACCGCCCAGAATGACTCAGCTGTCCTAGCCCGGACGCTGGCATCACCGACATAATTGTAGGGGAATTGGGTATAGGCAGGGTCAAACTTCAAGGACCGTTGAGCCACAAAACGCACAGCGGAATAAGAATCGTCGAGGGTTAGCCCAAGAAGTGCGGCGAAGGGAAAATTCGTTGAGGCATGGCGTGCCGGGGCCCAACCCATGTGCCATGCGGCAATGGCTCGTTCTCCGGCGTCACCCTGCATGAGCCACAATGCTCCTGCTGGGACGGTTTTTTGGTCCTCAGTCAGAGCGATCGGCTTTTGAGTGGACCACTTTGCTAACTCCGTAGCTGCCCATCCAAGACTTCGATCTAAGTGGCACAGATTGCAAGCATTGGGTCGCCCTGCCCCGGTATCTTTGGAGACTGAAGGTGAAGAAACCTGATGGGATCGCATCGCCTTAAGAAGTCCATAGGTCGTATGCGGCATATGGCAATTATAGCAAAGGCTTCCCGAGGATTGAACCTCATGGCGGGTGTGGGAAGTGATCTGGGTGCGGAATTTTTCATGACACTGGAGGCAGGCATCGTTGGTTTCCATTCTTGCGGCCAATTGATCCACTGGCTTGCTTTCGTGCATCGAATGACAACTCAGGCACGACATTTTCCCGCGTTCAAAACACGGTGATTCCAACAACCCATTGTACTCGCGCCCAGAGACGCGCACCATGCCATCAGGCCAAAAAAAATCGCTCAATATTTCCGCGTGTTTTTCTAATACTGGTTTGAGCCACGGTTGCTTTCCTAACTGAGTAGGACGGATGGTTGGGGTGAATTTTTCCAAGTCGTCTCCGGGCCGGAAATGAAATCCGTTTTCATTCCAATCTTCATTGGCCTCAAACCATTTCATCCCATGGCAATTTCCACAGATTTGGGAAGACCGAAGCGGGTCAATATTGGCAGGATGAATCATACTCCCCAAGCCGACGGGGTTTGGACTTCCGGTCTTGTTTTTTTTTCGGGGATTCCCTTTCTTGGCCTCTTCTCGCCGCTCCTTTACGTGCGTATCGCCCGGTCCATGGCAAGCCTCGCACGCGATGCCAAGTTCTGCAGAGCGAGTTCGGAACAACTGCTCCTCGCGATCCTTACGAGGCTGACCTGCTGTGGTATGACACCGGATACAAGTTTCATTCCACACTTCGACGGGAGGAGGTAATTGAGAATCTCGAAGGAAAGTATCGGCTCGTGGCACCCATTGCTTTTCTTCATTAAGCCAAGTAAATGGAAAACCAAGCATCATATTTCCATACCCACCCTCCAACCAAAATACTTGCATATGATGTGAACCTGTCACCATCCGAACGGGCACTACAGTCTCTTCTCCGACCACCGGACCTGTGGAAGTCGCCGGAGAATCGGAAACATGCGCCAAAAACTCGCCGGATCGTTTTTCTAGACGGAAACGGTCATCATTGAACTGAAGATTAACTTGGTCAAAATCCGCTTGAACTGCTCCTTCCACCGCATACTGCGTCATGGTTCGATGGTAACTGCGATGCCAACTTTTATACTCCTCCGCATGGCATTCACGACACTCATTAGAAGTGACAAAACCACCTGGACGACCTTCACTCGGAACATTCGCCGCCTTCAAAGTTTCTTTCTTGTTGGAATCCTTTCGGCTGAACCAGTAGGCACCAATGACTATCACTCCTAGGAGAGCCCAAGGAATCCAGTAAGGTCGAAGTTTAGTGGAGGAGAACCTCATGACAGCAGATCATTGCGACAGATTAGTTCTGTAATCTAACCCTTGTCGGAACTATCGAAATAATAACGTGGCACTTCAGGTAAAAGCGAATCGAATCCGCCGAGCAAAAAACCTACAACTTGTTCCCTTGCGGACAAATGCTGCCTGAATATATTTCCACGAGATGTCGCCACGCATTATTATCAAATCAATCCCCAGCAGAATTCCGGTTTTAACCTGCCTCCTTGTAGGTCAGGCGATTTATGCGGACGAACTCGGCACTTCCCCAAAAGTCACCCTGCCAAAAATCGTTTCCGCCACTGATGAGGGTCGGAACATGATGAAGGGCATCAAAATCCCATCCGGCTATGTCATCGAGCAGTTCGCTGCCGAACCCGACCTTGCCAATCCCGTTTCCTTTACATTCGACGAAAAAGGGCGGAGCTATGTGGTGGAAACGTTTCGTCTGCACCAAGGGGTCACGGATATTCGTGGGCACATGGAATGGCTGAGCGAAGATCTCGCCGCTCGTACCCCCGACGATCGTCTCGCGATGACGAAACACCATGAAGGAGCCAAGATCGCCGACTACGCAAAATGGTCGGACCGAGTCAGGCTTCTCGAGGATCGTAACGGAGACGGGAAGGTGGATTTCTCCAGCGTGTTTGCCGACGGATTTAACCATCCCCTCGATGGGATTGCTGCGGGCGTTCTCGCACGGCGTGGTCAAGTCTGGTTCGCAAACCTCCCCAACCTTTGGTGGTTCAAAGACACGGACGGCGACGGCAAAGCCGATCAAACTCGATCGTTGAGCTACGGTTATGGAGTGAGGATGGGCTTCCTCGGCCATGACATGCACGGGTTGACCTTTGGACCGGAGGGTAAAATTTATTTCAGCGTCGGGGATCGTGGAGCAAATGTCGTGCAGAATGGCAGAAACATCGGCCACCCGGACTGCGGTTCAGTCTTCCGGTGCAATCCTGACGGTTCTGATCTCGAAGAGGTCGCTTATGGTTTAAGAAATCCCCAAGGATTAACTTTTGACCAATATGGCAACTTGTTCACGGGGGATAACAATTCCGATGGCGGCGACAAGGCACGATGGGTCTATATCGTCGAAGGCGGGGATTCCGGATGGCGCGTGGGATGGCAGTTTATCGAATATCCCAACGCTCGAGGGCCTTGGAATTCAGAGAAAATGTGGCATCCTCAATGGGCTGGACAACCAGCACACCTGCTTCCAGCAATCACCAATCTCGCCAACGGACCTTCCGGCATCACGTTCAATCCGGGGACTGGTTTGTCGGGTAAATTCGATAATCATTTCTTCCTCACAGATTTTCGAGGTTCACGGTCTAGTGGTATTTATTCGTTTACCCTCAAACCCAACGGCGCAACCTTCACGGTGGAAGCACCGGAACAATTCATTTGGAACTGCCTTCCCACAGACGTTGGTTTCGGTTCTGAAAGTGGGATTTATTTTTCCGATTGGGTCGAAGGCTGGGGCATGAACGGCAAAGGACGGATTTACCGCGTCTTTGATCCAAATCTCAGCACCGCTCAGATCGCGATCGAGACCAAAAAGATCAGGGCCGAAGGGATGGAGAAACGCTCGCTAAATGAACTCGGAAAACTTTTGGCGCATTCGGATCAACGGGTCCGTCAAGAGGCCCAATTCGAACTCGCTAGCCGAAAAGAGAAGTCACTCAAGGTTTTTGCAGCAGCCACGGATAAAAAGAATTCTCGCCTCAACCGTATCCATGCCATTTGGGGACTTGGACAATTAGCTGGGGCCCGCATCGCTGGGGCAATGGATCCCGTGTTGCCAATGATCGCGGATTCCGATCCGGAAATCCGCGCCCAAGCGGCACGGATCCTTGGCGATCATCGCGTCAATGCTGCCTTACCTCCCTTGATCTCTGCACTGTCAGATGAAAATTCGCGCGTCCGCTTTTTTGCAGCTCAAAGCTTAGGAAAGCTGGGCCACCGCGAGGCGATTCAACCATTGCTTGGATTACTTCGCTCCAACTCTGATCAGGATACCTACCTCCGGCATGCGGCAGTCATGGGTTTGTTCGGATCAGCACAGATCAGCGACCTTTTGCTGGCTGCCGAAGATGAATCACCAAGTGTCCGACTAGGAGTATTGCTCACTTTGCGCAGACTCGGCAGATCCGAGGTAGGGATTTTTCTGAATGATGCCGATCCCCGACTTGTCCTAGAGGCCGCTCGAGCAATCAACGACGAACCGATTAGCGGTGCGATCCCGGAACTCGCCGCGATGGCAACCCATGCGCGTAAGGATCATCCACCCGAACTGCTCCGAAGAATTGTAAACGCCAATTTTCGCTACGGTCGCGTTGATACAGTGCAGGCACTGGCACATCTAGCTGGAAATGCTGATATCCCCGATGCAATCCGTTCTGAAGCCATCATGGATATACGGGATTGGGCAACCCCATCAGGCATCGATCGGGTGAGTGGCCTCTGGCGACCCACAGCCGTTGCGCGGAAAGAATCGGACGCGATCGCAGCGATCAAGCCAAACCTCAATTCGTTACTCAACGATGCGCCGGACGCCGTTCGTCTTACATTGGTCGGAACTGTAGCCAAATTCAGATTGTCCGACGCGGGGCCCACCTTGGCCCAGATCGTCAAGGAAACCAAAGGATCTGCCGAGGTTCGCGCAGCAGCTTTAAGGGCACTCGGAACACTCAACGACCCGCAATTGAAGGATATTCTTACGATCGCCCAAAACGATACGAGTGAAGTCGTCCGCAAGGAGGTCATCAAATTAAGCGCCACCATCAATAAAGACGGTGGCGTTTCCCAACTGTTGAGCACTCTTGAGAAAGGATCTGTGGGGGAAAAACAAAGCGTGTTCACTTCGCTCGGCAATCTCCCAGGAAAAGACGCCGACGAAGCCATCGGGGCATGGCTTGATAAACTTACCGCTGGAAAACTTGAAAAAGAAGTAGAACTCGATCTCCTTGAAGCTGCTTCTAAGCGCAAATCTGACCTTGTTAAAGGACGACTAGCCGCTTTTCACTCTGCACAAACTGGCGAGGACGCGCTGAAGAACTATCGGTCGCTTTTATTTGGAGGGAATGCAGCGAAAGGGAGACAGGTGTTTTTTGAACGGCCTGAAGCCTCCTGTAACCGTTGCCACAAGGTGAGTGGTGAAGGGGGAGAAGTCGGCCCAGAACTTGCCGGAATCCTAAGTCGCCTAGACCGGATCGCTATCCTTGATTCGATTCTTAGGCCCAACGAGAAAATCACTGTAGGATTTGAGACCGTGATGATCGCGACCAAGGGAGGTCAAGTCTATGCTGGCCTTATCAAATCCGAGAACCAGAAGGAACTCATCCTTAACTCACCGGAAGATGGCCTTATCACCATCGCGATCGCTGATATCAAAGCCCGAGATCGTGGAGCGTCCGGGATGCCGGAAGGGTTTGGAACCATCCTCACCCAGCAAGACTTGCGCGATTTGGTCGAATTCTTGAGCACCGCAAAATAAGGTTTACAAATGCTCAATCCAACGACGTTGCTTTTTCATGCATCGCTTGACTAAGCAATTCAATCGCCACTGCGAATGGTGAATCTTAGCTCACTTAACCCCCAGCAGCGGGAAGCCGTCGAAACCATCGCTGGACCCGTCCTGATTCTCGCTGGGGCCGGTACTGGCAAAACTCGAGTCATCACTCATCGCATTGCGTGGATGATCCATCGAGGGGTTTTACCATCCCAAATCCTCGCCGTGACGTTTACGAACAAGGCATCTCGTGAGATGCAGGAGCGTGTCCGAAGCCTGCTTCCTAAAACCCGACGCGATGGAAACGCAGAAGAACCGGAACGCCCTACCATCAGCACTTTCCATTCTTTATGCGTTCGGATTTTACGCCAACACATCGAGCGACTCGGTTACAAACGCAATTTTGTGATCTACACCGAGAGCGAACAATTGGGTGCGATCAAAAAAGTCCTGAGCAACCTCTCAATCGGGAACGGCAAAAAAGCCGAACCACGAGATGTGTTGAGCCTCCTGAGTCGCTTCAAGAACGGTGGGGATAGCAGTAGCTATTCGGATCCCGATCTGGTTGCCCTTGTGCAACATCTGCGCCTCAAATATGAAAGTGCTTTAAGAGCATGTAATGCTGTCGATTTCGATGACCTCATCCTCCTCACCCTGAAGCTGTTTGAAGAGCACCCTGACGCGTTGGAATCTTGCCGACAACGATATCGTTATGTGATGGTGGACGAATATCAGGACACGAACGCTGCGCAGTTCAAGTTGGTCCACGCCTTGACCAAGATTCACCGGAATTTTTGCGTCGTGGGCGATGATGACCAGAGCATCTACGGATGGCGCGGAGCCGAAGTCAAAAACCTGCTCGATTTGGAAAAGCATTTTCCCGAGGTCAAAACCATCAAACTCGAACAAAACTACCGATCTACCAACACAATCCTTCTCGCCGCCAACGCTGTTATTAAGAAAAATCCCCGTCGGCGCCCTAAACAACTATGGTCAGATAAAGGACAAGGAAAAAAAATCGTCCTCCAGGGATTTGAGGATGATGAAGAGGAGGCGACCACTGTGGTGGAGGAGATCGAATACAATCGTTTAGCACGACGAATTCCGTGGAACGATCAAGCCATTCTCTTTCGCACAAACCTCCAAGCGCGCCCCATCGAAAATGCCCTCCGCAAAGCGGGGGTTCGCTATCGACTCGTTGGAGGTCAAAGCTTTTTCGATCGCCGGGAAATCAAGGATTTCTTGGCTTACCTCCGGGCACTACTGAATCCCCACGACGACATCAGCCTCTTAAGGATCGCTAACGTCCCAGCGCGGGGGTTGAGTGATCTAACCATGGAGCGATTACTCGCCGCCAGTCAGGAACGCCATTGTTCCGTATTTACCGCCATAAAAAACCCGCTCGTTCAATTCTCATTTCCAGATAAAACCCGGAACTCCATCGTAACGTTCCAAGGATTGATCGAGCATCACCACCAACTGCTTCACTTGGAAGAAGTGCTCAATCTCAATTCATGGGCAGACCAATTCTTACAATCGACAGGCTATTTTGAGGAATTACGCCGTTCCGAAAAAGATCCGGAAATTGGAGAGAATCGGGTGAGAAACTTGAAAGATCTCATCGCAGACCTCGAAAAACCTAACTTCTACGCCCCAACGCCCGCAGAGCGAGTGCAACGATATCTTGAAGAAGTAACCCTAGATGCAGAAAGGGCTGAGGATCCGAAAGAGACCGCTGACACGGTCACACTCATCACCATGCATAGCTGCAAGGGTTTGGAGTTTCCCCACGTCTTCGTCGTCGGAATCGAGGATGGACTCCTCCCCCACACCCGTTCAAAACAGGAAGGAACAATGGACGAAGAACGGCGGCTGTTCTACGTTGCCATCACGCGTGCAATGCAAAGTTTAATGCTGACCCATTGCCAATCTCGCAGAAAATACGGCCAATTGGTGCCCTGCCATCCTTCTCCATTTCTCAAAGAGTTGCCCACAGAATTGGTCGAGGACGGCGAATCGACAAGCAAAGCCCCCGTGGCCGTAAACACCGGCCGGAGTCTATTCGCTAACATCCGAGATTCGCTAGGGTGACTTGCGATCGCGACCACTCTGGTCACTCGCCATTTCCAATCTGAAGTGTTCGCCATTCGAAACCGCGAAACTCGCGCTGTGCTATGGGCAAATCTTTGCAGGGAACATCCCCTGCTTTTCGCGAGCCGTCATCGCTCAAAACGGTGAACAAATTCGGTGATTGGTTGGGGAATGCAAAAAGTGCTTCAGAATGAAAGCGATCCAATGTTATCGGAGTGACGAGCTCTACTTGGGGACTCTTCCCATCCCAACGGTAAATCCGTCGCTCCTGACCGCCTTTCCAAGGTCCCGCCAAGATGTAGATGCTCCCCGCACGCGACACTAAGTCGCGAATCGTTAATCCGCCAAGATCCAATAAAATAGGGGGTCCGAATGAGGCACGAGCATTGCCGCTCGTGATTTCCAAAGGATTCAAAAGTGGAATTAGAAGAGCCTTTCCATCGACTAGTGGATTCCGAAATCCCAACAGGAGGTTTCCCTGAGCGGTGGCGCAAAGGCCTTCAAAGTTTAGGCTTTGATCTTCTTTCGGAGCACGTTTCGTAGCGGATCGGAATCCAAATTGAGTGAGGTGGGGATCTGCGATTAAATCTTTCAAAAGTTTTTCGTAGGGCTTTCCGACCAGTTCCATTGAAACTGTTGTCTCATTTGTTCTAAAAACGGTGGCGAATAACCGGTTTCGATCGGGTCGCGCTTTTCCTGACTGGCTTTTTCCATGCGAAGTGAGCCAGTAGACATGATCTCCCAGTTTGGCTGCGGCCTCGATATCCGTCTCCCCTTCTCCGCCTTTGGGGTTCAAGAACTGTTGGAGATCGAAAGACTGAATCGGCCTCCCTCCTCTAGTCCAATCATAAACTCGGAGCACACTCGTTTCGTCATCCCCGACAACAAACCGATGGTTATCGAGTGCGACGGCCGCCGATGCGTCACAGCATTCGAGAAATGTTCTCGGCTGAGTTACCGGGGCTTTTTCCTTTTTTGGTGCCGACGTAATTGTGCACTGAAGCGAGATGAATCCAACCGTGGAAAACACACCAATACGCACCCAATCTCTGAGCCGTTGACACTTTCGGATAAGCAGTGCGCGGGGTAACAAATCTAACACGCTCAGACAATATGCCTTTGTATCGCTTTCTGCAAACTCACTAGCCTACAGATGTTGGTGAATGCGCAGACCAATGAATTGTGTAAAAAAAATAAGCGGGCCTTGGCACACACACGGAAACCTGCCAACGCCCGCTTTCCCTCCACACAGAGGAAATTCTAAATTTAACGCATTAATTGTTGGAACCTGTCCCGCCCAGTTTGGGCGGGACAGGTCTTGCGAGACTTAATTATTGAGCAACAATCCGATAGAACGAGGCCGTGCCACTGATGGCGTCAGACGCCGTTTTTGCGGTGGTTGCAGCTCCAACATTTTCCCAATTCCCTGCTCCAAACGCAGCGCGTTTTTGTACTTGGAATGTTCCTGTTCCTGACCATGTCAGGACGATGTTGTTACCCGAAACGGAGACCCCAGCCAATGTGGGCGCGGTAACCACGACAGCAGCGGCACCGGCTCCTCTGAGGTTTCTCCCGTTTTGAGCACGCAAGTTGATGACAGCTGCTTCATCGGCAGTCAACACACGCCGCCAGATTCCAACGTCATCGACCAGTCCATCAAGTGAAGATGCACCCCCATCGGTGTAGGTGCCTGTCCCGTCCTGTCCGATGTTCACTGCGAGGCTTAGATCATCAGTATCAATGCTTCCAGCGGTTGCGATGGGAACGGAACTGATTTGAGTGCCGTCAACATATGAGACCACATTGCCTGTGCGGTTGACCGTCACGATCACGTTATGCCAAGCCCCATCCTTCAATTGGAACGGCGGCTTCGTGCTGAATTTGGTTCCGCCGGTTCCGGTGATCTGTGGGCGGAATTCTGCACCTGATTGGCTGAAGATACCCCAGCCTCGGTTGTTGCTGCTGTTCCAATCTTTGTTGGAGATGAACGGATGGTCGTCCGTTTGACTCAGGTAATTCACCCAAAAGGAGATGGAGAAGTTGACGTTATCCCCGAATTTCAGATCATCTGGATAACCCAAAGTTGCGAAATTGGCGACAGATCCATCCTTTGTCGAGGTGACATGTAGTGCTTTGCCGAGTTTCCCGGTTTGGAAGTCCGGCGTTCCCATCGCTGAAGCATTGTTGTTTCGGCCAGAGGCATCGCCGTAATCACCATCAAAGGCGAGGTGAGTCACTAGACCGACGCTGATCGGATCAGTGCCGAGATTCAGACCTGAGGTTGCTCTCATATAAAGCGCGCCCACGTCGTCCGCACTCAATGCACGACGCCAGATTCCAACGTCGTCCACAAGCCCTTCGAGTGAAGAAGCATTTCCATCCGTGTATTTCCCTGTGCCGTCCTGGCCGATATTCACAGCAAAGCTGAGATCATCGGTATCGACCGATCCTGTGGTAGCGATTGGAACCGAGCTGAGTTTAACTCCGTCAACGTAGGATTCTACATTTCCGGTGCGATTCACACTCACCACTACGTTATGCCAAGCCCCATCCTTCAGTTGGAAAGGCGGCTTCGTGCTGAATTTGGTGCCACCCGTCCCGGTGATTTGTGGCCGGAACTCTGCGCCGGATTGGCTGAAAACTCCCCAACCACGATTGCCGCTGCTGTTCCAGTCCTTATTCGAAATGAACGGATGATCGTCGGTTTGTGAACTATATTTCACCCAAAATGCGATGGTGAAATTGACCGAATCTCCGAATTTCAAATCGGATGGGTATCCCAAGCTCGCAAAATTAGCGACGGTGCCATCTGCCGTGGATTTAATGTGCAATGCTTGGCCGAACCGACCTTCCTCGAATGTTGGGGAGCCAACGGACGAAGCGTTATTGTTCTTCCCTGAAGAATCTTTGTAATCGCCATCAAATGCTAGATGAACAACCAAGTCTTTCTTCAGATCAGCATCTCCACTGACAACAACCACATTCACGTCGGCCGAGGCAGCACCCTTATCGTTGCGAACGACTACGGTGTATTTCCCAGCGTTACTCGTGGCAACAGCGGACAGATTGAAGCTGGCACTGGTCGCACCAGCTATCTCAACCCCTTCGAATGCCCATTGGTAAGTGAATGGTTCGGTCCCACTAGCTTTGACTGCCAGTGCGAGCGGTTTGCCGGTGGTCAGCACCTGACCAAGGGAGATTTCGGTGATTTTCGGCGCGACCACAATTGGCGTAGTAATGCTGTAAATCCCGAAGTTATCGACCCCGAAATACCAACTCCCTGTCCCCGCTTGTGCAAACCGGAACCGAACGGTCTTTTGGTTATCCGCCTGAGGAATTGGGAATAGCTCAACGCGCTTGCTCTCAATGTAATCATCATTGATGCGTCCACTGATGTAAGGTCCGAGGTTAGCCCAAGTGTCCGTCGCTGCCCCAATAAATGTTCCGAAGGTTCTCGGGAGGGTATCGTCGATCGGATTAATCGCAGTATCTGGATTCTCCTTCGTCAATGTGGCAACAGCGTCTGTCTTCCCTTCGGCATCCAGAACAATGTCAGATGCATCGATCATATACACAATCGGTAACCAATTAGTGCCTCCATCGATCGAATACTCCACACTTCCAATGCTATCTTGATTTTGCTCATACATCGAATAATAGGACACAAACAGGCTCGTTTTCCCTGACAGATCATAATCTCCAGTAAACATGTACTGGATCTGGCTCCCTCCGCGGGTGTCGGATTCGGCATACACGAATTTGTTCGATGCAATTCCCGTGATTGGCTGATCATTGACAAACGATTCGGGGAATGCCAAACGACGTGTCCCTTCCCATCGACCGGCAACCCCCATGGAAAGGACGCGGTCGGTTGTGATGGTTACCCATCCGAGGTAAGAATCGGATCCGGGGTTATCCAGATCAAATTCACCGAACGCACCCGTTGTAAAATTCTCGACCGACCAACCAGCGGGCAATGTTTCTTCGTCCAATGATTCAAAGTTCTCAAAAAAGATTGGGGTGGGAAGGATTACGTTTCCGTTATTCGACACGGTGAACGTCCACGAGTTGCTGCGAACAGTGGAGGCACTGTCAGTGAAAACCAGCCCGACCGTGTGTTTGGTCAGCACCTTCAGTAATCCGGGAGGGTCGTAGCTGACCATGGTTCCCGTGGCACCCGTCGTGATTTCTGGGGTTACCTGAGCTCCGTCTAAGTAGAGTTTTACGGAGCCTGAATTCACCGTGGTTGCTGAACCATCCCGGATTCGCGTTGCTATTTTGATGCCTGGCGAAACCCTGTCTTGACCTGGGCTTGGGACAACATAGTCCACATAAGCGGGGAGTGCCGTGTTGAGTTTCTGGTATGCTTTGATTCCGCCATCTCCGTTCACCAGAATGTGGGCATCGGGTTCTGTGACATTTGCCGCGAACCAAGAAACGCTATAGTCACCGCCCCCTTGTTCGTAAATGAGGCGGAACGAGTAAGCACCAGCTTGGGAGATCGAAAACTTGAATTCCGAATCACCCGCTCCCCTGCCTCCGTCGTATTGACCTAAATTGATGGATGAAAGTTTGTCGCGAGAATCACCTCCCACCGAAACTCGGAAACCATCATCGCTACGGACTATCATGGAATATGTCCCCGGTTCCAGATCGAGGAACGTAAGTGCCTCCATCGCAATATTATTCACAGCGCCATTGACCCCTGGGATGCCCGGGAAAACAATCGCACCCGCACCGCCGTAATCGATCGCAATGGGTTCGTTGAACGATCCGTCTGGATTGAGGACGAACGCGGTGAGATCCGCATCGTTCACATACGGTAGCTTGGTAGCAGGATCGATCAGCATCCCGGCAAGCTGGGATTCGGTCCGAGTCAATAAGTTAGGAAGCTCTCCCGAACCTGCATTGGCTTGTAACATCCGAACGGTGAAACCCCTGGATGCCGTATCAATCGCTGCCTTGGGATGAGCGAACCCAGCAGGTATGGCGACCTGCGCCTGTGCTAGGCCTGCCATTGCGAACAGCAAGGCAGCCGAGCCCGTGAGACGTTTACTTGTTGTAGTCATTTGTTTTGGTTTTTGGTGCTTGGTTTTGGACTGAATCATTCCTGCGGAAATCTCGATGTATTATTTTGTGAACTGATGAAATTTGTTTACTTCTACTGCGGTTGCATCGCCTTTTTCTTCTGCGGCTCGCATTTTCTCATTAAGATTCATTTGAGCCATGGTTGCTGTAGATCGTTGTGAATCTGTCAGCGTGGGTTTCCCTAAGACGATGCCAAGAACTCCTCCACTTCCCACGTAGTCTTTTTTGTCAAAGTGGACGATCGCTTCTTGAACGAGGGTTTTAGTTTGGGAAGGTGCTTTTTCGAAAGCTTGAGTCAACGCGGGTCCCCATTGCTCATCCGACAGGGCGGACGGCGGCCCTGACTTCCCGCAACCTGTCAAGCAGGCGACGATCGCTAGGATTAATAGAGTTGATAATTGATGAAAAATTCTCACTTTTTTATTAGAATCGAGGGGCTACCAGTGGAACTTCCCCGGTATACCAGCGGTAATCCACGCCTTTTTTGGTGTATTTAATGGAAGAAACATTCCCCTGAACCCAAAGCGTGTTGCAGTTAGGATGACGGAACCATTCAAACTCCATTTTCCGCTCGGGATAAAAACCCGCCAGATCGTATTTCCATTGGGTTAAGCATTCAGATGAACCTGGGAAAAGCCCTAGGGTGTCGTCTTGACCCTCCATTTTTTGCTCGGCAGCGTCTTGGGCGAAGATCGTAGTGGACGGACTTTCTAACTGGGTAACTTTAATTGGAGCCCTAAGGTTTGGCTTATAAGGAAGCAGTACGAACTGATTCATCCCATAGGTCGAATTAAGCCAAAATTCCGCAGGGAATTTGAGACCCGTCTCTCGCCACTCATCCACACGTTTTGCACTCGGGCAACGAAACACCTGTTTTGTGCCACCGAAGTATTTGATGTAACCAATGCCCCAGTAAGCAAACGAATCATTGACGCTGAGCATTTTGTCGGAGGTTGGGTTGAGGGTCCAACGACCATTGTTGGGGATCTCAGGTTGAGACATGGACCCTCTGAAAAACATGTAATCATTATTGTCATCCATGTACAATGTTGTTCCGAGGGATATCTGCCGAAGATTCGTGATGCATTTGGAAGATCGGCTTTTTTCCTTTGCCCTAGACAAAGCAGGTAATAGCATGCCCGCAAGAATTGCGATGATCGCAATGACGACGAGCAACTCGATCAAAGTAAAGCCTTTGAGTTGTCGAACGGGTCGCTGAGTTGACTGAATAAGCACTCGCATCATATCGGTTGGACTTAGAGCCGAATCCGGCTCGGGTTTTTGTATTGAACGATTAAACTAGCAGAATTACCAGCATCGGCACCCTCACCCATTCTGGTGACAACACTCGGTTCCTGTTTTGATGTTTCATTCAACGCGTTTAAGAATGCTAACTTGATGTGCCAGAACGATGACGCAACCGAAACTTTCCAGTGACAATGCTTTAGATCGGCCATTGGTTCATAATACTGATTTTTTCCGAGGAACTGTTGACAGTTGAACTCTCGGGAGCTAGGGTTGATCGAAATTTAATCTGACCATCAAAGCCCAATGTTAATCAAAATCAGCCTTGCCTTGGCCATCATCGCCAGTTTGGCCACGCTCTATTTCGCGCACGGCCCAACTCAGGACAAGTTGGCGCGTTTAGCGACCGATCTTGGAACTGCTCAAGCTGACGCGACAACGTCGAAAACGGAGGCAACAACCGCGAAAGCGGCACAGAAAGTGGTTGAGACGCAACTAGCCGCCACTAATAAAGTCTTAGTCGAAGTAACCACCGTTCGTGATATGGCCTTAGCGCGGTCATTGGAGCAGGAAACACGGGCAAACAAAGCGGCCGCCGACCTTGCAAAAACTACCGATGAGAAAAAAGCTGCGGATAGCGAATTATCCTCTTGGAAAACCCTTAATCTTAGCGTGGATCAAATTCGTCCTTTGATCGCAGCACTCCCTCAAATCCAAGCAGAGCGCGACGCTTTACAGGTTGAAGGCAAAGCTCTGACAAGACGAACACTGGCCCTGAAAGCAGAGTTGGATAAATACAAAGGGTTCGAAGAGGTTGAAGTGGTTTTGCCTGCGGGAACTAAGGGAGAAATCGTCGCGGTAGATCCTAAATTCGATTTTGTGGTACTTAACATCGGTAAAGATCAGGGGCTGATACAGAATGCTAAACTCTTGGTGAATCGGAATGGCAAACTCGTTGGGAAAGTCAAGATCACTTCGGTTGAAGACAAACGAAGCATTGCCAATGTTCTTGCTGATTGGAAACAGGACGAACTGGTGGAAGGCGACCAAGTTTTCTATTGATCCACTCGTATGCGCGTTCGCCATCCGTTATTTTTGATCCTTGGTGTTGCGTTCGCAATATTCGCTTCGGGCTGTGCGACACAGGATGCAAGTCTTTCTGAGCGTCCTTGGAACACTCAGCAGAACTGGGAGCACGGATTGCCGACAGGGATGAATCAGGGACGTTGATTCTCACCACCAATTCTCGATTTAAAGCCCGCCTTGCCGGCGGGTTTTTCTTTTCAGGGATGTGCCAATCTGGTGTTTATTTAGCGTATTCAACGCAGCGAGTTTCACGCACAACAGTCACCCGAATCTGTCCGGGATATTGAAGTTCTTCCTCGATCTTGCGGACTATTTCCTTCGCGAGCCCAAAGGCTGCATCATCCGTTAGGACGGAGGGTTGCACCATCACCCGAAGCTCGCGCCCCGCTTGCACGGCGAAGCTCTTCTCGACGCCTGCGAACGAATTACCGATTTGCTCCAGACGCTCCAACCGTTTCAGATAGGTAGTTGCAGCCTCCGACCGTGCTCCCGGGCGCGAGGCACTCATGGCGTCTGCAGCACTGACAAGGATTCCTAACACGGTCGTGTGGGGTATTTCATCATGGTGTGAGCCGACAGCGTTCACGATCGGGTCAGATTCACCATGACGTTGGATAAAGTCCGCTCCAACCGCAGCATGAGGGCCTTCAATCTCGTGGCTTAACGCTTTGCCGATATCATGAAGGAGCCCAGAACGCTTGGCTGCCGCGATATCCACCCCGAGTTCAGCGGCTAGAAGTCCGGTCAAGTGACCGACTTCTACCGAGTGGGCGAGGATGTTTTGCGTAAAGCTATGGCGGAATTTGAGACTGCCTAATACCTGAACAATTTCTGGGTTTAATGGGGGTAGATTCAAGGCAAAAACTGCGTCTTCACCCGCTTTTACAATGCTTTCCTGAACTTCCTGAGTGGCCTGAGCAACCACTTCCTCGATACGCGCCGGATGGATGCGGCCATCTTTAATGAGGCGATCCATAGATTCCCGCGCGATTTCGCGGCGCACGGGATCAAACCCTGAGAGAACTACCGCGTTAGGAGTATCGTCAATCAGTACGGTGACACCAGTCGCGGATTCAAAAGCTCGAATATTGCGCCCCTCTCGCCCGATAATTCGCCCTTTCATGTCCTCACCGCTCAAGCTCACCGTTGAGGTGGTGCTCTCAAAGGTGTGAGCACCGGCGTAGCGCTGTATGGCGATCGAAAGAATCCGCCTAGACTCCTGTTCCGCATGGTTTTTGGCATCGTCAACGATTCGCCGGTTAATTTCGGCGGCATCCTTGAGCGCTGACTGTTCGGCATTACGGAGGATTTGTGCTCGTGCTTCCTTCTCACTCAACTTTCCATACTCCTCGAGCAACGATCGATGTTGTTCGGCGAGCAGACCTACCTGTTCCCTCTGGAGTCGGACCTCTTCAATGCGGGTTTGCAACGAGGTTTCCTTGTCTTGAAAAGTGGCAACATCACGGTTGAGTGATTCAGCTTTGGACTGAATCTGAGTTTCGCGTTGAACAAGTTTTTGCTCGGCATCCTGTATGGCCTCGTTTCGTTTGGTGAACGAATGCTCGGTTTGTTGCCGGAGTTTGAGTGCTTCTTCGTTCGCTGCAAGCCATGCTTCCCGAAGGATTGTCTCAGATTCTCGACGGGCTTGAGTGAGGAGATTCGCTTGGTCGCGAGCGGAGGCTTCGCGCTGACGCCGAGTTTGGCGATGGGTCCAAAGGGTTCCACCAGCGATCCCCAACGCCAGCACCACAAGGTCTTGTAACGTGATTGGTTCGAATTGCATCAACAATGGGCCCCAAACTAAGTGAACTCTACCCTCTTCGCGGGGGTAATTAACAGATTCAAACGGATGTCATGTGCCTCAACGGGCACCCGCATCACGAGTTGGTGATCAAACCCTACCCCACACTTTAGTCCGGGAGTCTGAGCCAACAATAGATCATAAAACCCTTTCCCCCGGCCAAGCCGATGTCCTTGACAGTCAAATGCTAACCCGGGGACGACAATGAAGTCCAGTTGGTTCAGCGCAAGATCGGGAGCTTTTGCGGAGGGTTCGCGGATACCAAAGGTTGCTGGGACAAGATCCTCCCAGTGCTCGGCGAATCGCGCAGCGCAATAATCTGACGAAACGGGCCGGAATCGAGGTAGATAGAATTCTTTCTCGGGTTGGTTGGCAGGACTGAGATAGGGAACCAAGTTGGGCTCGTCGGCGAGCGGTGAGTAAAGCAAGATCCGCTTCGCAGCTCGCCATGCAGGATCATCCAGAAGTTGTTGAAACACGATTTTGGATTCGTCGCTCCGCTGCGCCTGTGTCAATTGGCGCGTGAGTTCGCGATGCCGGATTCTCAGTTCTGACTTTGTCTGTGACAACCCCTCTGTCATGGCGTTGATTGTCTGGTGGATTCCAATTCAGCCCGCCATTTTTCGACCCGTTCCTTAATCTTTCGTTCGGCTCCTTGCTCGGTGGGTTTGTAGTAACGGCGGGTTGCTCCAAGATAATCCTGCGCGACAAAATGGCCGACATGGTCATGGGAATAGTCGTAGCCCTCACCATGACCTAGACGATCAGCACCCTTGTAGTTGCTGGCTCGGAGGCGAGTCGGAATTGGGAGTGTTCTACCCGCTTTGACGTCTTCAAGAGCCGCGTCGATTGCTTTGTAAGCACTGTTGCTTTTCCAAGCGGACGCAATGTAGACCGTAGCTTCTGCAAGGGGGATTCTTGCCTCCGGCCAACCAACAAACTCGGAGGCATCTTGGGCAGCAACTGCTAAGACGAGTGCCATCGGATCCGCCAACCCCACATCTTCAGCAGCACATATCACGATTCGACGGGCGATAAACCTTGGATCCTCTCCCGCATGAATCATCCTCGCCAACCAATAGAGAGAGGCGTCCACATCGCTCCCTCGCATCGATTTGATAAAAGCAGAAATGGTATCGTAATGAGCATCTCCATCTCCGTCGTAAACGATCGCCTTTTTTTGAACGCTCTGCTCAGCCACGGCGAGAGTGATCTGGATAAATCCGTCTGCACTAGGAGGTGTCGTTAGAGCGGCAATCTCGAGTGCGTTCAAAGCCTTTCGTGCATCCCCTTCACACATACGAGCAAAATGCTCGAACGCCGATTCGTCTGTTCGGATTCTCAAATGGCCAAGACCTCTAACGGTATCCAATAGTGCTCGGCGAAGCAACTCTATGATATCCCCTTCCCCGAGTGGAAGGAGTTCGAAGATTTGGGATCGTGAAACCAACGGAGAATTGACGAAAAAAAACGGATTGTGTGTTGTCGCTCCGATTAACCGAATTATCCCACTCTCGACATCCGGCAATAGAACATCCTGTTGGTTTTTGTTAAATCGATGAATTTCGTCGATGAAAAGGATGGTAGATTGGCCTGAATATTGAAGGCGATTCTGCGCACCCTGCAGCACTCGACGCATATCGGCCACATTCGATTCAACGCCGCTGAGTCTTTCGAACCGTGACTTGGTTTGCCGGGCGATAATCTGAGCAAGCGAAGTTTTTCCAGTCCCGGGTGGGCCGTAGAGAATAAGCGATTGAATGCGGTCGGCCTCGATAGCGCG
>SXQI01000203.1 GCA_005793025.1 Verrucomicrobiales bacterium | reverse complement strand
CAGGGGCTGAGGTTGAGCCTGCGCTGCCAGCGTTTTTGACTGTAGGGAAGGCGAAAGTGGAAGGTCGCCGGATGAGCCGGTTGGATCTGGCGGATTGGCTTGTGGGGTCGGAGAATCCGTTGACGGCGCGGGTGGTCGTGAATCGTTTCTGGAAACAGTTTTTTGGGATGGGTCTTTCAAAGGTGATGGATGATTTTGGAGCGCAGGGAGAGCCTCCGCCGCAGCGAGCATTATTGGATTGGTTGGCGTGTGAATTCCGGGAGAGTGGGTGGAATGTGAAGCATGTCATCCGGCTGATGGTGTTGAGTGAAACCTACCGGCAACAGTCGGAGGCATCACGTGAAGTTTTGGCGAAGGATCCTGAGAATCGGGCGTTGGCACGACAGGGTCGCTGGCGACTGGAGGCGGAATTGGTGCGGGATAACGCACTAAGTTTGGCGGGGCTGTTAAGTCCATCGGTGGGCGGACCGAGTGCGAATCCTTATCAACCGGCAGGATACTGGGAGAACTTGAATTTTCCGCAACGGACTTATCAGGCGAGCTTAGGAGATAAACAGTATCGGCGGGGACTTTACACGTGGTGGCAGCGGTCGTTTGTGCATCCGAGTATGTTGGCGTTCGATGCGCCGACACGGGAAGAATGTGCCGCGGAACGGAACCGATCGAACATACCGCAGCAAGCACTGGTGCTGTTGAATGATCCGAGTTATGTGGAGGCGGCGCGGTCGTTGGCAGTGCGAATTTTGCAGGAGGGTCAAGGTGACACGTCGGCACGGCTTGTATGGGCATGGCGGCTCGCGGTGGCTCGGGCACCTCGATCGGAGGAGTTGGAAACAGCGAAGCAGTTGTTCGACAAACACCTTGGGGAGTTCCAACGGGATCCTGCTGCTGCTGCTCGGTATTTAAAGGTCGGAGCTACTCCGGCACCAAGCGCGTTAGATCCTGCGGAACTCGCTGCATGGACGGATGTCGCGAGGGCATTACTCAATTTACACGAAACAATTACTCGATCGTAGGCCATGAAATCATCGACCGAAATCCGGCAGTTTTTAAATCAACAGCAGACCCGACGCGTATTTTTGGGGCGGACTTCGCAAGGGATTGGAGCGTTGGCACTCGCGGCGTTGTGCCAACCCAATGTATTGCGAGGAGCGGCGGCGAAAGGAGATCGTTGGCCGGGTGTGGTGAATCCGTTGCACCATTCTGCACGGGCAAAGAGGGTCATTTGGTTGACGATGGCGGGAGGGCCATCGCACTTGGAAACGTTTGATCCCAAGCCGAAGCTTGCGGAGATGCACGGGCAACCGATGCCGGAATCGTTTACGAAGGGAAAACAGATCGCCCAGTTACAGGGGCAAAAGCTGACGTGTTTTGGGCCTCAACATAAGTTCGCACGGTTTGGGAAAAGCGGGGTGGAGATCTGTGATTTGTTCAAGAACATTGGGTCGGTGGCGGATGATATTTGCTGGGTTCGATCGATGACGAGCGAGGCGATCAACCATGATCCGGCGCATATGTTCATGAACACCGGTTCGCAGATCGCAGGGCGGCCGAGTATGGGTTCATGGCTCACCTACGGGTTGGGGTGTGAGGCGGAGAATTTGCCGGGGTTTGTGGTGCTCACTTCGCTAGGACGTGGAGGACAGAATCAGCCGATTGCAGCTCGGCAATGGGCTCCCGGGTTTTTGCCGAGCCGATTCCAAGGGGTGCATCTGAGGGGTCAAGGGGATCCGGTGTTGTATTTGGGGACGCCAGACGGGGTGACACGATCCCAGCAGCATGATGTGGTGCAGACCATCAATGCGTTGAATAAGCAACGGGATGCCATTGTGGAAGATCCCGAGATTGCGACGAGAATTGCGCAGTATGAGATGGCGTTTCAAATGCAGGCGAGCGTGCCGGAGTTGATGGATGTTTCTGCGGAGCCGAAAACGATGTTGGAGCTTTATGGATGCAAGCCGGGAGATGGATCTTTTGCATCGAATTGCCTATTGGCGCGGCGTTTGGCGGAGCGTGGGGTGAGGTTTATCCAATTGTATCATAAGGATTGGGATCATCACGGTGGACTGAAGCAGGGTGTGGAATACAAGGCAGAGGAGGTGGACCGGGCGTGTATGGCACTGATTACCGACCTCAAGCAGAGAGATATGTTGAAGGATACGCTCGTCGTGTGGGCGGGAGAGTTTGGAAGGACTCCGATGAGCCAAGGTGATGGGCGAGATCATCACAATGCGGGGTTCACGGTGTGGCTGTGTGGAGGCGGGATCAAGCCGGGGATGGTTTATGGAGCCACCGATGAACTGGGTTATGCTGCAGTTGAAAACCCGACGGATGTCCACGATCTCCACGCGACGATGCTTCAACTGCTGGGGATTGATCACACCCGGCTGTCGATCAAGTTTCAGGGTCTGGATGTTCGGTTAACAAGTATCGCCGGCAAAGTTCTTCGAGATATTGTGGCTTAGTCTGAGTCTACAGTAGCTACGAGTCGAACCGGTGCACTGGTTCGCCAAAGTTTCCGGACGACGAGGATCATCCCCGTCGCGCTTACGACGAACACGCCGAGCAATGTCATAGCGAGTGGAATGCGACCGTAGAGAAGGTTTCCGATTGCAAACAGGGATGACCAAATGGCGAGACAACCCGTGACCCAACCGAGGAACGCTAAGCCTAGATTGTCTCCGTGCTTTGCGGCTTCCTTTCGGCTGACACCGGCTTCGCGTCGGATTCTAGTCCACCCGGGACCAGAGGGATGCACCTTGCGATAGAAATCGACCAACCGTTCTTTGCTGGTGGGAGTTCCGACAAACGCAGCGATCACCCAACAGACGGTTGTAAACGCTACGGAGTAGAGGACGGTGTGGGCGAAGGGGATTTCGTAGCCGGCTTTTTTTAGGATGAAGAAAAGCAGAGAAACGAGGAACGAACTGATCATGGCAACGACCTCGCACCATGCGTTGATGCGCCACCAGAACCAGCGCAGGAGGTAAAGGAGGCCAGTACCCGCACCGATGGAGATGAGGACCTCAAAACCTTCCTGTGCAGTGGTCATGACGAGGCTGATCAACGCCGCTACGACGTAGAGCAACACGCTGCAGATGCGACCTGCGTTCACGTAGTGTTTCTCCGGCGCATTTTGCATGACGAATCGGCGGTAAAAATCGTGAACCAGATAGGAGGAACCCCAGTTGAGGTGAGTGAGGATTGTCGATGAATTGGCGGAGATCAAGCCACCGACCATCAGCCCCACGAACCCCACGGGTAAGAACTTGAGCATGGCAGGAAAGGCACTGTCGTGACCAATCAACTTTGGATCTGCCTCGGGGAAGGCTGCTTGGATATCTTTCAATTCGGGGAAAATAATAATGGAACACAGCGCCGTGAGGATCCATGGCCAAGGACGGAGCACGTAATGGGCGAAGTTGAAAAAGAGGGTTCCGCCCAAAGAATCTTTTTCGGACTTGGCGGCAAGCATCCGCTGGGCGATGTAGCTCCCACCGCCGGGTTCGGCACCGGGATACCAGTTTGCCCACCATCCGATGGCGATAGGGAGAATGAACACCATGAGTGCCAATTCGCTCATGGCGAAATTGGGCATGATGTCGAGAATGGGTTGTCCTTTACCATCGATGAGGGACATGACGGGTTGGGAGTTGGATTGGAGAGTGACTTGTTGGTTTCCGAGTAATTCGACGACTTTTTGCAAACCCTCCCACGCTCCAACCCCGACGCCGGTATGAACCGCGACAGCTTTCAGACTGAAATAAGCAGCGGCGATTACGGCACCCATTTTGATGAAGAATTGGATCATATCGATGACGAGCACGCCCCAGAGACCGGAGTAGGCGGCGAACGCGACGTTGAGAAGACCCAAGATGACGATGGTTTGCCAAGGAGGCATCGCGAAAAGGATGTTGGCGATCTTGCATCCGGCCAAGGTCACCATGCCCATGATGAAACAGTTGAAGAACAACCCGAGATAGACAGCTCGAAACCCGCGCACGAGTGAGGCTGCCTTCCCTGAGTAACGGATTTCATAGAATTCTAGATCCGTCATGACGCCTGACCTACGCCATAATCTGGCGAAAAAGAACACGGTCGAAACGCCGGTGAGAACAAATGCCCACCATTGCCAATTCCCGGCCACCCCATACTGGCGAACCTGCTGAGTGACCCAGTTGGGCGTATCGCTGGCGAACGTTGTGGCGACCATCGAAAGACCGGCCAGCCACCAAGGAACGGAACGACCTGAGGCAAAAAACTCTGCGGTGCTTTCCCCTGATCGCTTTGCGAGAAACAGAGCCGGAATAAAACAGACCGCAACACAAAGCAGGGCGATCAACCAATCGAGAAATGTGAGATGCATATCGGTATATACTTCAGTTCCTAGGCATCGATCGCGTGCTAGGCGACCCCGGCACAGTTCCCCTGCTCCGGCTTCGAAGCCGTGATTCGCAGAGGAAAACTTGGGCTGGTGGCTTTTAGTTATGGCGACAGTGGCCAGAAAGTCACGAGCAAAGTAGAGCCTGTTTGGGAAAGGCGTTGCTTTTGGGAATCGGTGGGTTGAGACTGAAACCCTCTCGATCCAATGTTAGGAATGCGCTTACTGAGGTTTGTCATTTTTTGGGGTCTCGTCCTGATTGGAGGCGTCGCACGTGTTGACGGGGTCATCGACGAACCGTTCCGGCCACGCCAAGTTTTGATTAAGCCGCTTGCTGGACAGGTTCTCCACACTCGTTTGGACGATTTGGTTGTGAAGAACCAGCATCGAGTCTTGCGTCGGTTTGAGCGATTTGGAGGGTGGCAACTCATCGAATTGCAGGCGGAGGAATCAGTCAGGGATCAAGTTCGGAACTATCAAGCGAGCGGATTGGTGGAGTTCGCGGAGCCCAACTTTAAAGTCCGTGCAGCGGGGGTTCCCAACGATCCCGCGTTCAATAACGGTTCGCAATGGGGGCTCACGAATATTGGAGCACCTGCGGCTTGGGATTTGTTGCACGATGCGCCGCAGGTGGTTGTCGCAGTCCTTGATTCCGGGTTGCGCGTCACGCATGTCGATTTAACCAATAATTTGTGGCGGAATCCAGCGGAGGTGGCTGGGGATAAACTTGATAACGACAAGAACAACATCGTGGATGATGTCCACGGGTTCGCCAGTTATTACGATCTAGCGGGAACTCATAAGATCAGTGGGGATGTGACGGATGGCTATGGTCACGGCACTCACCTCTCGGGAGTGATCGGAGCCATGGGGAACAACGGGATTGGCGGTTCCGGGGTTGCGTGGCGTGTTCAGATTATGCCGCTGAAATTCTTCAATGACACGGGCGATGGGAGTTTTGATGACGCGGTGGCTTGCATCGATTACGCGATCAAGCATGGGGCGCAGATTATCAATGCGAGTTGGAATGGATTGGATCGTTCCCAAATCCTTGCAGACGCAGTTGCGGCGGCTCGAACGGCAGGAATCCTCATCGTCACGGCCGCTGGGAACGAGAACCGGGATAACGATTTGGTGCCTCTTTATCCGGGGAGTTTTGGTTTGGACAATATCGTGGTGGTGACGGCCAGTTCAAAGACGAATGGGGTTTGGAAATCAAGCACGAGTCTTGGAGCCAATACGGGGGTGAGCAGCGTGGATCTTGCTGCGCCGGGAGATGATATCTGGTCAACGGGGATTTTTACGGATCAATCCTACGCACGCAAAAGCGGAACATCGTTTTCGACGGCGTTTGTCTCCGGAGCGGCGGTGCTGATTCGTGCTAGGTTTCCCCAATATACAGCCGCAGAAATCCGGAATCGGTTATTAACAACAACGGATCCCTTGGCTGCTTTTGCTGGGAAAACCCGGACCGGCGGCCGCCTCAACCTCGAAAAGGCGTTGAAAATCGCTCCATTGGCTCCCCTGCGATTGTCTGTTTCATCCGGTCAGAATCCGAAGTTGACCTACCAGAGTTACTCGGTCAGTACACCGATCGTCCTAGAAAAGTCCACCAACCTCAAAGACTGGGCCCCCATCCAGACTAATAGTCTGGCTACCCCCGCCCCATGGCAGCAAACAGCGAGTATTTCGGGCTCAACCACGGTGTTTTACCGATTGCGTTATCGGTAAAGATTCGTATGAAAAGGCACTTAATCGTTAAAACCCCTGTCAAAATCAAAGGTTTTACGTTGATTGAGCTGTTAGTTGTTATCGCGATTATTGCCATTTTAGCAGGAATGCTCCTCCCAGCACTGAGCAGTGCCAAATCAAAAGCTCAGGGGGTCAAATGCTTAAGTAACCTCCGACAAATGGGTGTGGCGATGGCGGTTTACATCGGCGACCATGGGATTTATCCAGTAGGTATTGACGGCAATGATGGGGCTGCTTGGATTTGGCCCGCTCTGCTGCGACAAACCATGTACAGCAGCGGGGGCAGCACGGCTGTTTTTCACTGTCCCGCCGCACCGCCAGCTTCGCAGTGGATTCCCAAATTTGGAAGTGGCAAGCCAGCGGGACTCGGGTATTTGAAGGATGAGGTTCGGCTGAAACCTGGAGGGCTATTCTTCATGAGTTACGGTTACAACGTGTGGGGTGCTTTCGCCGGCAACACGCCGAACACAGGTCTCGGTGTATACCTGGGAGATCCGATTTGGGGGGAGACGAAGGAAAGCGCGGTGGTAAAGCCGACAGAAATGATTGCAATTGGGGATAGCAATTGGGATTTGAAACGAAAAGGGGATCGGGATTGGAGCGGTTTTATTGGGATGTATGAGGAAAGGCAGTGGCCGTTGGAAATCCATAATAAGAGGGCAAAAATCTTGTATTGTGACGGCCATGTAGAATCCAAGCGACGATTGGACATTATAGGGCAACTTCACAAAGATTTAGGGCAGAAGCAAAAAGCAGCAACTCAATGGAACAGGGATAACCGTCCGCATTACCCTTAGGGATAGAAAATAGGGGGACTATGGAGCGAGCGAAGGGATTCGAACCCTCGACGTTCACCTTGGCAAGGTGATGCTCTACCAGACTGAGCTACGCTCGCGTTCCAAGTGTTTTCTAATTTATGGGATTGGGCAGAGTTTGCAAGGCTTCTTTTCCGAATTCTCGGCGTTGGGATTGATTCCTCGTTCTTGGTTGATTATGGTTTTGCGGTCAACAAATACGCGTATGAAATTTCGATTGTTCCTACTTCTATCGTTCCTTGTGGCTTGGATGCCTGTGCAGGGTCAAAATCCGGGTGCGTTGCGGGTGTTTATCCGGGCGGGTGAGAAAACGCACGGGCCCGGCCAGCATGATGGGCCGGTGTTTTTGCGTGATTGGACGAAATTGTTGACGGCGCGAGGGGCGAAGGTGGATGGGAAGATTGGTTTTCCTTCGGGGGAGCAATTGGAGAACACGGATGTAATGGTGTTATACGCGGCGGAGGCGGGGACCGTGGCTGCGGCGGATCGTGTGAATTTAGAGAAGTTTTTGAAACGGGGCGGTGGGTTGGTGGTGATTCATGATTCGGTGTGCGGCACGGATCCGCAATGGTGGAAGACGGTGATTGGTGGAGCGTGGGAGCATGGGTTCTCGAAGTGGTTCGAGGGGGATGTTTCGATGTATTTCACGGATTATAAGCATGAGTTGACTGAGGGGGTGTCGAATTGGGATTTTGATGACGAGATCTACTGGGATCTGCGAATGATGCCTGAGGCGAAGGTGTTAGCGGCTTCTTATGCGCCAGACAAGCGGGCAAGTAAAGGGGGGCGGATCATGCCATCGGTGTATGACATTGTGCCGCAGATGTGGGTGTATGAAAAAGATAACTACAGGGCGTTTGTTTCGATTCCAGGGCATAATACCAAATCATTCGGGCTTCCGCATTTTCGCGGGATGTTGCTGCGAGGGATTGCGTGGGCGGGTAAGCGGGAGATGAACTCGCTGTGTTCAAAGGTGGAGTTGGAGAGTTTTCGCTATCCTGAGGGGGGACCTTCACATCCGGAAAAGACGTTGTCACAGATTAGAACGTGGCCGGAATTCACGACCTCGTTGGCTGCCGCGGAGCCGATGGTGCAGAAACCGATGTCGGTGGATTGGGATC
This sequence comes from Verrucomicrobiales bacterium, assembly GCA_005793025.1. Classification (GTDB taxonomy): domain Bacteria; phylum Verrucomicrobiota; class Verrucomicrobiia; order Limisphaerales; family SXQI01; genus SXQI01. The sequence continues at coordinate 9,378 of SXQI01000203.1, read as the reverse complement.
CTGCGGGGAGGATGTGGGTTGCGGAGGCGGTGGAGTATCCTGCCAAGACAGATAAGACACGCCCGGCTAGGGATCGTATCTCGATCCTTGAGGACACGAACGGTGATGGGGTGATGGATAAGAAGACAATTTTTTATGAAGGCTTGGAACTCGTCACCAGTTTCGTTTTTTACAAGGACGGCGTGATTGTTTCGCAGGCACCGGATGTTCTCTTTGTGCGCGACACGAACGGGGATGGAAAAGGGGATAAGGTAGAAAAGGTTTACACGGGTTTTGGGACGTTTGATACGCATGCGGTGATCAGCAATCTGCGTTGGGGGATGGATGGATGGATTTATGCGACGGTGGGATATAGCCGTGGGGATATCAAGTCGGGTGATGGCACGAAGTATTTTGGTAAGATTAATGATGGCGTTTTCCGGTTCAAAGCGGATGGGACTGCGATTGAGCAATTCTCGTCGAAAGGAAGCAACACTTGGGGGGTGGATGTGGCACCGGATGGAGAGGTTTTTTATTCGCAAGCGAACGGGAATCATATCGATCACGTGGTGATGCCGGAAGGGGTGTTGGCGCGGGGTAAGGTGGGGAATGCTACGAGTTATAAGAATATTGAGGATCATAACAAAGCATTCCCAGCGAGAGATTATCACCAGCAGGCTTATGTTCAGATTGATTGGGTGGGGAATTGGACGGCGGCGGCGGGAGCGTGTGTTTACAACGGTGGGGCTTGGCCGGCGAAGTGGGATTATACGTTCACCGTGACTGAGCCGACGTTGAATTTGGTGCATTTGGATCTACTCAAGGCCAATGGGCCTACGTTCACCGCATCGCGTCCGAGCGAGTATCCCGAGAGCGAAATCGTGGCGAGCACAGATCTGTGGTTCCGTCCGATTCACACAAGGATTGGCCCGGATGGCGCGTTGTATACTCTGGATTTTTACAATCAGGCTGCGGTGCACAATGATACGCGCGGGCCGAAACACGGGCCTAACAATGCGGCGGTTCGACCGGATCGCGACCATTATTTTGGGCGAGTGTGGCGGACGCAGCACAAGGATGCGAAGAAATGGGTGGTTCCAAATCTGAGCAAGGCGTCGTCGGCTGAATTGGTGCAAGCGTTGAATCACTTGAATGGGACGGTGCGGATGAATGCGCAGCGGCTGCTAGTGGAACGGGGCGGCGGGGATTCTGTGGCTGCTCTCAACGCGGTGGCGATGAATGCAGATGCTGCCGTGTTAACGCGAGTCAATGCGGCGTGGACTGGTTTGGGGATCACCCAGACGCAGAGCTCGGAGGTTCTAACGGCGCTGTGGAAATCCGGCAACGCGGTGCTGCAGCGGACTGCGATGCAGATGGTTCGCAATACTCCTTTGCCAGCAGATTTGAGTCAGAATTTTGGAGCTTGGACGCCGTTGTTGATTGGGATGGCTGAAGGGGTTCGTGCGAACGACGATCGGACACGTCTCGAGGTGTTGATGGCCTTCGCCGTGAACGAGACTCCTTGGTATAAGACGGATGAAAGTGCGGATGTGCGGAAATACCTCATCGAATCGTTTGATTTTCTAAAAGATCATTGGTCGCAGTCCGCGATGGTGGCTTATTACAAGAATGCACCTGTGCAGTTCCTGAAAACAGCACTGGAGAATGGAAGTGAATACCTTCGGATTCCGGTAACGGAGCTTAGCCGTGTGATTGCTTCGAGTGATGACAGCAGTCAAGTGGCGGCAGTGGTTTTGGCGTTGGCGAGGCAGAGCGGCGATGGCGGATTAAAAGCGTTGGCGTTGGGGAGCCTGAGTCAGAACCTTAAGCCGAGCATCGTGCCCACGTGGTCTGGGGAGCTTCAGGAAGCGTTGGCGTCGTTGTTGGGGGAGAAAGATCCCGCTGTGCCTGCGGCGGTGCTTCCATTGATTTCCCGCTGGGACAAGGAAGGAAAGATGGCCTCTCAGACTGGGGCTCTTGTAGCTCAGATGATCAATCAAGTGAATGATGCGAGCCAGACGGATGATCAGCGGGCACAATTGGCGACGAGCCTTCTAGCGGTGCGACAAGTGGATGCAAAAATCCTGCCGGCTGTCGCCAAGATCGCGGGTTCGAATGCATCGGCAGAATTGCAACGTCGGGTGATCGATGCACTCGGGAATAGTGGTGATCCGGCTGCCGGTGCAGCGATTACGGAAAGTTTTTCGAAGTTGCCTTCGGCAGCTCAAGAAGCAGCGTTTACACAGATCATCAAAAGGGCGGAGTGGGCCTCCGTATTTGTGGAGGCTTTAGCCTCTAAAAAAATCGCCTTAGCGTTGTTGAATCCCGTGTCGGTCGGCCGGCTTCGAACCCATGCGAACAAGGGAGTATCTGACCGTGCGATCGCCGTGATCAATGATTTGAGAGGGCCGGAAATGAAGGAGAAGAATGCGCTCATCGCGCTTCTCACGCCGGAGGTTGAGAAGGTAGGGAACAGTGCCAAGGGTAAGGAATTGTTCACACAGAATTGTGCGGCGTGTCATAAGTTTAATGGTGCAGGCCGTGATTTGGCACCTGATCTGACAGGGATGGGAGTCCATGGTGTGGGAGAATTGTTGGTACACATTATTGACCCAAACCGGGTGGTGGAGCCGAACTACCTCTCGTGGAGTTTTGATACGTTGGACGGGGAAACGTATGACGGAATTGTGGGTCGTGAGAATCGGGAGAGTGTCTTAATCCGTACGGCTGTGAATGATTTGGAGTTGAAGACAGCCAAAATCAAGAGCCGACGGAATACTGGACGATCATTGATGCCGGACGGTTTCGAAGCGTTGGAAGCAGCTGGGCTTAGGGATCTACTCACCTATTTGACGGAAGGTGATTTGAGGTTCCGAGCACTGGATTTTGGGAATGCGTTTACGGCGAATTCAACTCGTGGAATTTATGTTTCCACTGAGTCAGCGGGTGAATCCATTCATTTCAAACGATTCGGATTAATCAAGGCAGGTGGGGTTCCATTCGAAGTGGCTAACCCGGCTAGAACCGCCAATGGAAACAATGTGGTGGTGTTGAAAGGGGGCGAGGGATTTGCGAGGACTTTACCACAAAAGGTGGAGATCAATGGTCATGGTGTGAAAGCGAAACGCTTACATTTCCTCGGGGGAATCGGGGGCTGGGCTTTCCCTTGCTGCGGAAATGATCGACACGAGAACCTGCCGGTGGCCAAGGTGACGGTGAACTACACGGAGGGTGAACCCGAGATCATCACACTGACGAACGGGGTGGAAGTCGCCGATTATATTGGAGAATTCGATGTGCCGGGGTCGAAGAAAGTGGATGACATTGTCCGATCCGGTCAGGTGCGATGGTTTACGAAATCGTTGAAGCGCGGCGGGGCAATTAAAACGATCACGCTCGAGAGCTTCAGTAATTTTGTCGCACCGACATTTGTGGCAATTACAGCGGATACTGGGGATGGACCCGTGGAGGCAGCGACCACAGCTCCTGCGGCACTGTCAGTGACTGCTCGAACCTTGATTGTGGGTGGGAACAGCAGCCACGATTTCAACAAATGGTTCAACGAGGTCGATACCGCAACGCTTAAAGCCGCAGGGATTCCGGCAAATTACACTGAAGCGACTGACCAAGTTGGCGGAGTGTTGAAGGACTTGGATGTGCTTTATCTTTCCAACAACAAACCGTTTCCGAATGCAGCGACCCGGGATGGAATCAGTGCCTTCGCGCTTTCCGGCAAAGGGTTGATGTTGGTTCATGCTGCGCTTTGGTATAGTTGGAATGATTGGTCAGCCTATAACTCAGGAATGGTGGGAGGCGGGGCGCGGAGTCATGACAAGTATGGGGAATTCGAAGTCACGGTGGATCAACCGGATCACCCGATCATGGCGGGGGTGCCTAAGACGTTTAGGCTCTCGGATGAGCTTTATCATTTCGAGGGGGGAGTTAAGAACGCCAAGATTACGGTGCTAGCAACGGGCCGGAACGCGGCTGGGAAAAGTTGGCCCGTGGTGTGGGTGACCAGCCATCCGACGGCGAAGATTGCCTGCATGAGTTTGGGACACGATGGAGCATCCCATAACCTAAAGGCTTACCAGACCATTCTCAAAAACATGCACGGATTCGTTTCTGGCAAGACAAAGTAGCAACGGTTGCCATCGTCAGTCTCGGAGTTTTTGGCTCCCGGTATCGGGGGCCAAAGATTTTACATACTGCCTGTTGAAATCGCTGTCTTGGGTTCTATAGTCATCGTCACTGAGAGATTGATGAGCAATACACAAGAGAGTTCCAAGCCTTGGAATGTCGATGCGGCGCGAAGTCTGTATAACATCGACCGATGGGGTGCCAAATACTTCGATATTGATGACAAGGGCCAAGTGGTGGCGATGCCGCTGCAAGAGGCTGGCGCGTCGGTCGGTTTGACGGACGTCATCGAGGAGGCGAAATCGCGGGGGTTACGATTTCCTCTGTTGATCCGATTCCAAGATATTCTCCGTCACCGCGTGGAGGCGATTAATCAGGCTTTTCGCTCTTCCATCGCGGAGTTTAATTTTCAGGGTCAATATCGCGGGGTTTTTCCCATTAAGGTGAATCAACTCCGCGAAGTGGTGGAGGAAATCCTCGATGCGGGCAAGCCATTCCAATTCGGTTTAGAGGTCGGGAGCAAACCTGAATTGCTCGCTGGACTCGCGCTCCAACGGCAGTCAGGCGATCTCATCATTTGCAACGGCTATAAGGACGTGGTGTTTATCCGGATGGCGTTGATGGGGATTAAACTGGGACGAAAGGTGATCATGGTGGTGGAGAAGCTGGAAGAGCTTCGCCATATTATCACGGTTTCGAAGCAGATGAACGTCGAACCGTTGATCGGAATCCGAGCGCGGTTGTTGAGCAAAGGTGCGGGTAAATGGGCAGAAAGCGGCGGCGAGAATGCGAAGTTTGGTCTGAGCACAGGGGAACTTTTGGCGGCGGCGGAAATGTTGCGTCAAGAAAACTTGGGGCATTGTTTCAAGCTGTTGCATTTCCATATCGGGTCGCAGGTGCCGGATATTTTGACGGTGAAAAAAGCGGTGCAGGAAGCGACGCGGTTTTACGCGAAACTTTACAAAATGGGTTTCCCGATCGAATTCATGGATGTGGGTGGTGGGTTGGGAGTGGATTACGATGGCAGCCGTTCGGCTTTTGATAATTCGACGAACTACTCCCTGCAGGAATACACGAACGACGTGGTGTATTACATCGGTGATGTGTGCAATGCAGAGAAAGTGCCGCACCCCAACATCGTGAGCGAGAGCGGTCGGGCCATTGTCGCGCATCACAGTGTGCTGATTGTCGAGGTCTTTGGGGCAATCGCAAAGAACCGGGCGGATCTTGGACTGACCTACGGAGAGAATGAACATGCGCTGGTGAGAGAGTTGCTAGACATCAACAAGAACTTCGCCAAGCTGAATAAGCTGGAGGCATTCCATGATGCGCTGGAGCGTAAGGAGGACGCCCACAATATGTTCACGATGGGGTTGATGGAGTTGCCCGAGAAAGCCAAAATCGAGAGTCTTTATTGGGAAATCAGCGGGAAGGTTGTGGAAAGTTTCAAAGGACAGGCTTATATCCCTGCGGAGATCCGAAAACTAGGCGACTTGCTGGGGGACCAATACCTTTGCAATTTTTCCGTGTTCCAATCGTTGCTCGATCACTGGGCACTGGGGCAGTTGTTCCCGATCATGCCGGTGCATCGACTCAATGAGGCTCCGACCAATGAAGGAACTTTGGTGGATATCACGTGCGATTCTGACGGCCAAATCAACAAGTTTGTCGGGCTAACGGATGTGCATGACACGCTGCCGTTGCATACGTTGAAGTCGAGTGCGCAAGGGACGGAACCTTATTACCTCGGGTTTTTTCTGATGGGTGCGTATCAGGATATCATGGGGGATCTGCATAACCTATTCGGACGTGTGAATGAGGTGCATGTATTCTTGGATCCAGATGAACCTGCCGGTTATTATATCGAGGAAGTTATCGAGGGGAACACGATCGTGCAGACCTTGGCAGCAGTGCAATATGACGAGCACGAACTGAAACGACAAATGAAGGCCCAGATGGATGAGGCGATTAAAAGCGACCGCTTGAAGCCATCTGAGGCGATGCGTTTGCTAGACGAGTATGAGCGAGGCTTGAAGGAATACACGTATCTTTCATTCTGATCCTGTTGGAACTGTCCGCATGCCTGAATACGCACCCAAAGCCGAACTCCTTCGCTCCTTGGGTCGTTTGGTGCGTGGGCTGTCCGCGCTCTTCTGGGGCTTGCCGATTGCGTTGTTCGTCTGTGTAAAAATTGCCACCGTGGAGTGGAGCAAACCGTTGTTTATTTTTGCACCTGTGGGGGCGACAGGGCTTCTCTTTTATGGCTTGGCGTTGCTGGGTCATTTTCAACAACAGGAACGGGTGTGGCGTCACGCCCTTGATCGCGCCAAATTGGTTGCAGTGGTGAACATCGGTTTATCCCCATTCTGTTTTTGGTGGGGCCAATTGCCATCGGTGTTTTTTTATAATATCGCGGTCGGGATGTTATTGGTTTCGGGGGTGTTGTTTATTTTTAATTTGAACTTAGTGCTTCAACGCTTGGCTGCAATGCTCCCAGACGAAACTCTGCGATCTGAAACCCGGACCTTTGGGAATCTAAACCGTTTTCTGTTATTGCTGGTTCTCGGTGGACTGGCGGTTTATATGGGGCTTTTACAGATTACAAATCTACCCGATTGGTTCATTCGCTTGATGATCGCGTTGACGTTTGCGAAGCCCTTGCTTTTGGGATTATTTGCCGTTCTCATTCTTTTACCATTGGCGATGACCATGACACTGATCTGGAAAATCAAGGAAGCGGTTTTCTCTAGTGTGTTTAGTGCCGAATAGGCCGGGTGTGTGTTCGTTCGACGTGATAAACTTGAGTTTTTCCCCGTAATCACTGCATTCTGATTTTTTGAAGTATGTCCACAGAACCGAATCCTAGCGAGCAAACTGAAGCCGTGGTTTCAGATTTCATCCGTGAAATCGTGGCTGCGGATGTCGCCTCAGGCAAGAATGGGAGTGCCGTCGTCACAAGGTTCCCACCAGAACCCAATGGTTACCTCCATATCGGACATGCCAAATCGATCTGCCTCAATTTCGGTATCGCTTCGGAGCATTCCGAGGGCCGCTGTCATCTGCGGTTTGATGATACGAACCCTACTCGTGAAGAGATCGAGTATGTCCATTCGATTCAGGAGGATGTCCGTTGGATGGGATTTGACTGGGGCGTGAACCAGTTTTATGCCTCGGATTATTTTGAAAAATTGTTTCAGTTTGGTCTCGAGTTGATCCGCTCTGGCCGAGCTTATGTGTGCGATCAGAGCGCAGAAGATTTCAAGCGCGATCGCGGCACTCCAACGGTGCCCGGAACGCCCAGTCCATGGCGAAACCGGACGGTGGATGAGAATCTCGACTTGTTCCAAAGGATGCGGGCGGGTGAGTTCCCTGATGGTGCGCGCACACTTCGGGCAAAGATCGACATGGGTTCGCCCAATATCCATTTGCGCGACCCCGGGCTGTATCGCATTCGTCATGCGCACCATCATCGCACAGGGGATCAATGGTGCATCTATCCCATCTACGATTACGCTCACTGTCTTTCTGATGCATTGGAAAAAATCACGCACTCGATTTGCACGTTAGAATTTGAGGTGCATCGCCCCTTGTATGATTGGATCCTCCAACAGCTCCCCGTGCCGGCGCACCCGCAGCAGATCGAATTTGCACGGCTCAACCTGAGCTACACAGTGTTGAGCAAACGCAAGCTCCTGCAGCTCGTTCAAGAAGGATTGGTCTCGGGGTGGGATGATCCACGGATGCCGACGTTGGCAGGCCTACGCCGGAGAGGATATACGGCCAGTGGAATTCGTGCGTTTTGTAAACGGATTGGGGTCACCAAATACAACGGCCTGACAGACATCGCACTGCTCGAATACTCTCTACGCGAAGATCTCAATAAGAAGGCGCTTCGAACGTTGGCTGTTTTGCGACCATTGAAAGTTGAGATCTTGAACTACCCTGAGGGACAGGTCGAACAACTCGAAGCGATCAATAATCCGGAGAATCCGGAAGCTGGGAAGAGGTTGCTGCCGTTTTCACGCACCCTCTACATCGAGCAAGACGATTTCATGGAGGTGCCAGCCAAGAAATTTTTCCGCCTGATTCCCGGTGGAGAAGTGCGATTGCGTTACGCGTATATTTTGAAATGTGAAGCGGTCATCAAAGACGCTGACGGAGCCGTGATCGAACTCAAATGCAGCGTGGACCTCGATTCGAAATCTGGTGGACCGACTGCGGGCCGCAAAATAAAAGGAACGATCCATTGGGTCTCGGCAGCACACGCCTTGGAAACGGAGATTCGGTTGTATGATCGTCTGTTCACGGTGGAATCCCCCGATGGCGACTCAGAAGGCCGTGATTTCAAAACGTTTCTGAATCCCCGATCGCTAGAAACCATCCCCAATGCGAAACTTGAGCCCAGCATAGTGCAGGCCAGTCCCGACCAGAGCTATCAATTTGAACGCCTTGGCTATTTTCAGATGGATGCGAAAGATTCCAAACCCGGCCGCCCCGTGTTCAACCGCACAGTCACCCTAAAAGATTCATGGGTGAAAACCGGCTGAACCCAAGGCAGGCTCGTGGAGGTCCCAATATGGGGTTCGCAACGGCACGTTTAAATTCAGTGGGATTGGTTCGCCCATTTCAGGGCTCTTTATCTTCTTTCGTCGTTTCCCCATGGCGTTGCCATGGGCTGGCATAGCACGCCCCGTTGGGGCTTCGGGTTTTGCGATCCATTGGATCACGGATTACCCCCCCAAGAGCACCAACGGTGCAACACAAGAGCAGCCTAGGGAAACGGCCTAGGAGCCTCAACCGCAACAACCGTCGAGCCCTGAAAAGGCGGACTAACTCATTCCTGCCTTGTTTCCTCGCACATCCCAGTCGTGGGCTGCCCCCTGAACAACATAGTCTGTTGCTTAGGTGAAGGGGCAATAGAACCGGCGGTTACGGCTGCACAACGCGGTAAAACCGGAACGGACGGTTTGTTGATTGGGGATCCAACTGGGAGAGGTCTTTGGCTCCGACCAGCTTGGTAGGCAAGGGAATCCACTGTTTGAAATCGTCGGTGTATTCCACGACATGTTCCTTGATCCCTCCGTTTTGTAATTTCATCGCAACCTCGTTCCGCGCGATGATGAAATTGATTTTCAACAACGGCGGCGCAGGAACGACTGTCAAAGTAAGGATCTTGCTGTCTAACCCGCTCGCATTCCCTGCGGAAAGAATAATGCTGTGAGTGCCTTCGGCGGTTGGAATGCCGGAGATCACGCCAGT
>SXQI01000202.1 GCA_005793025.1 Verrucomicrobiales bacterium | reverse complement strand
GCCAAGACCGACTTCACGGTTGCTGGTCCACTAGGCGGAGTTTCACCCTCAACAGTTCGCTGCGATTGAGGGTCGAAAGTGTCCCCCACCGATGGAATAAAGGGGTTAAAACCAACACGTCGAACTGATTCTCGGCATGCGTTCTGGAATTGGCCCAACTGGGTGATCACGTTTTGTTGACCAGATTGGATCGCAGCGCCGTGAAGGGCGAATAGGTGATCAAAAATGGTTGCTGCCGCCTGAAGCCATTCACGCTCGCCGCGTTTAAGTTTCTCGATCTCCAAATTTTGATTCCCGATTTCGGAGCGTTGGGAGTTCGTCATAAACTCCTCAAAGCGACGAGTCTCGGTCAACATTCGTTCGCTAATTTGAGAGGCCGTTTGGACAGTTTTGGAGGCGGAGTCCTGTGCAGTCTGCCATCGGGATGTGGCGTCGCTAATTTGCAGTCCAAGATTTTCTAGTTTTTGGATGCGATCAACGGCGACATTCAGTTGTTGGTTTTCAGAACTCCGAACTTGCGCAGCGAAGTTTCTAAGAAAAGGCTGACAACCGATCCACGCGGCCAGAGCTCCTGTTGCCAAGCAGCCCATCACTAAAAACACTTCGGCGGAGTTGCGTGGAGGTAGGATTTTGCCGAGTAGCCAAAGGGCTAGGCCGGCTAAGAAGACGTTAAGGACGAGAAACGGCCAATAGGGCAGTTGAGGTGTCGGTGCATCGCTCATGACTCCCGTCTGTCATAGTAAAACAATGCGTCGGTGGCGATGTTTAAATCCATGAAGTATGGATCTTGAATCAATTCTGGGTGTACCATTCAAGGTTTTGATGATGTGAATAAAACAGGTTGAAGCAGGTCGAAACATTACGCCTATGCCGAAACAGGAGAATGAGATTACAGACGGATGCCAGTGCTCCCGACCCAGGGCAGTGTTCTCACGGAGGGCGATTTGGTTGTTTCTCATTATTGGCACGGTCTGGATTGTAGGAGGCCTCTGGATGGCGCTGGCGGCTCCCTCCGTGGAGACAAGCTCCGGCAAACCATTCCGCTGGCACTCGTTCTTAGCACCATTCCACTCAGTGATACTGCATTACCCGATTGGGTTCATTACGATCGTTTGTGCTCTGGAAATAGTTGGTTTTTTTCGTAAAAAATGGGAGTTCCGCCAATCGATCGGAATCATGATGGTGCTGAGTGCGATGAGTGCAGTTCTTGCGGCAGGGCTGGGTTGGTTAAGAGCGCAGGGAGGGGATTACAATCCAGTGATTCTCGAACGACATCGTTGGGGCGGAATCGTGGTGACAGTGCTGACGATACTCACAACGGTGGTTTATTTTAGAACTTACCAAGGGGTGGTCAGGCTAGGGTGGTTGGTGACCTACCGATTGGGGCTGTTTTGTTGCCTCTTTTCGCTCATGATTGCTGGTCATGAAGGGGGCAATCTGACCCACGGAACTCGTTACCTCACGAAAAATGCCCCTGCATTTTTCAAAAATCTCTTTGGTGAGAATCCAGAATCTGAGGATCTCGGAGCGGAGAGTTTTTACGCGCAGCGGATCGCACCTATTTTTGAGGCGAAATGTGTGCAGTGTCATGGTAGTGAGAAGCAAAAGGGGAAATACCGACTGGATCAGGCCGCGTTGGCTGTTCAAACCGCCAACGGGAAAACAGTCGTCAAGCCGGGGGTGCCATTGGAAAGCGAATTGATCCGGCGAGTGACCCTGCCACGGTCGCACGAGGAAGTGATGCCACCGGACGGAAAATTGCTACTTACAGGCGATGAAATCATGACTCTGTTCGAGTGGATTCAAAACGGGGCTGTGATCGACAAATAGGCCGGAGGTTGTTAGAAGTACTTCCAGACATGGAGACTACCTTGGTGAGCCGGAGATTTATTTATTTGTGTGTTTTTGCAACGGTCTACTGGCTAACAGCCTCGAATTCCTCAGCCCAAAACGGTGACAAGAAGGGTGAAATACAGAACCCTCTCCCCAGCCACGTCGTGATCCCGGCAGCACCGCCCCTCGATGTGGATGCCGCGCTGAAGTCATTCAAAATCCAACCCGGATTTGATATCCAAGTTGTCGCAAGCGAACCACTTGTAGAAACGCCTGTTGAGATTGAGTTTGGGCCCGATGGTCGCCTTTGGGTAGTAGAGATGCGCGGTTACATGCCCAATGTGGATGGGAAAGGCGAGGACCAACCGAATGGGCAGATCAGTGTTTTGGAAGATACGGATGGAGATGGGAAAATGGATAAGAAGACCGTTTTTCTTGATCAGCTTATTCTACCTCGTGCCCTTGCCTTGGTTCATCATGGAGTGTTAGTCGCGGAACCTCCGAACCTGTGGTTTTGTCAGGATACAAATCGGGATGATCACTGCGATACCAAGATTTTGGTTTCGAAGGAGTACGGGAACATTGCGAATCCTGAGCATAGTTCTAATGGGTTGATGGTGGCGATGGACAATTGGATTTACAGCGCGAACCACACGAATCGGCTTCGGTTAATCAAGGGGCAATGGGTTCAGCAGGAGACTCCTTTCCGAGGCCAGTGGGGTTTGACCCAAGATGATGAAGGCCGATTTTTCTATAACTCGAACAGTGACCAACTGAGAGCGGATCTGGTGTGGGGGGACTATTACCTACGACGCGCGGGGCAACGATCGGGATTCGGCTCCAACCACCAAGTGGTTAAAGATCAGGCGGTGTGGCCTGCACGAGTCAACCCCGGGGTTAATCGTGGTTACCAAAATGGTCAACTGAAACCGGATGGCCGCCTTGCGACGTTTACGGGAGCTTGTGGACCCTGTATTTATCGAGGTGACCAATTCCCCGAGCCATTTCAAGGAGCGGCATTTCTCTGTGAACCGACCGGAAATTTTGTGCGTTGCAATATTCTATCGGAAACCGACGGAATGATCACTGCAACCAACGCGTTTCCGGGCTCCGAGTTTCTGGCTTCAACGGATGAACGGTTTCGTCCGGTCAACATTATCAATGGGCTCGACGGCAATCTTTATCTCGTGGATATGTATCGTGGGGTTCTCCAACACCGTGTTTACTTAACGACCTATTTGCGGAACCAATCGTTGAGTCGCAACCTTCAAGCCCCAGTAAACATGGGTCGTATCTACCGAATCACGCGCTCTAATCAACCGCGAACTCGCGCCCCGAATTTGGCGAAATCAACCTCGGATGAACTAGTCCAGACACTTTCTTCACCGAACGGATGGGCCCGTGATACCGCGCAGCGACTTTTGATTGAACGAGGGACTGGTGATTCGGTTGGATCGCTGCGGCAGGTCGCTACCCACTCGGATCATTGGTTCGCTCGGATTCACGCACTCTGGGCACTTGAAGGATTAGGGGCTCTCGATGCCATTACACTGGAGCAGAGTCTTCAGGACAAAGATGAACGACTGCGTCTGGTGGGGTTGCGGCTCAGTGAACCGCAGTTGCGAACTTCAGACTCTTGGTTGCAGAAAATTGATTCTTCGCAAAAACCTTCATCCACGAGGGAGGAGGCTCAACGCGCTTTCACCATCGGGGCCCTCCCTGAAAGCGCGCCAGTTCTTGCTAGGGAAAAGAGGGGAGAGATTTTGAGGATGATACTCCGGCGTAATCCCAATTCTCCCCTAGTGAAGGATGCTGCGTTTTCCAGTCTTAGCGGAGACGATCTTACGTTTCTTGAAAAATGGATTCAAACTTCCGGAGGACGAAAAACCGCCGGATTCGACCACGATGCAGGTGTGGTTCAAGGTCTGGCGAAAATGACGGGTTCGGTAGGTAAAGGCTCGGACATTGAAAGATTACTCGATCTTGCAGTTGGATTTCCAGAGTTTGCTCCTGCGCTGCTTTCAGGACTTTGGGGCATCCAACCCCCGACAAAAACACCGACTGCTAAACCGGCTCGAATCATTCAACTCACGAAAGAACCCAAGGCTTGGAGCGAACTCAAACTGGCCACTAATCTGGTGGTCGCCTTCAATAATGTGGATCGAATGTTGCATTGGCCTGGAAAAGTAGGAGGCAATGAACAGAAACGCTCCGAACTCTCGGCAGACGAGAAAAAACTTTTTGAGGATGGAAAAGCCCTTTACCAAACCATCTGTGGATCATGCCACCAACCCCACGGATTAGGTCAGGACGGGCTTGCTCCTGCATTGGCGGATTCCGAGTGGGTAACAGGATCTCCACAACGATTGGTCAGGATTGCGCTGCAAGGTGTGCGTGGGCCGATTACCGTGAAAGGTAAGCTTTACGAAATGGACATGCCCGGTCTGGGGGTTCTTGAGGATGAGCAATTGGCTGCCCTGTTAACCTATGTGCGTAATGAGTGGGGACACCGTGAAACCGCAGTGTCTGTGGGGCAGGTGGCAAAAATTCGTTTAGAAACACAAGCTCGCGAGGAAGCTTGGAAAGCCGACGAACTGGAAAAAATTCCTTAACCGTACTCCCTCAATTCTAACACTTCCATAAAAAGAGGAGGTGAGTGCAGCCCACCACGCCAACCCTTTGCCTTTCGAAACCCCGGCTAAACGTGCAGGGGATCCCCACACGCTGGTTGACTACACGCACCTCCCTAATCCACTGACTTTTGTCCTAATCGACCCCTAAGTTCTCCTTGGTTAGTTCCACATTCAAGTGGCAAACCTTGCCATAAACAGGTCAAACTTGGCGCAACAGACTCTCCTTCTTGCTAAAAATTATTAAAAAATAAAAACAATTGAGATAGTGGCTTTCTTAACGATGAACACTTTAGTTCAACATTTTCATCGTTACGCACCACCATTAATTCACGTCTCAAAGAACAGTTAACAGGATTCTGTTTTGACAAGTTTGAGACTCAAAACACCCGCTAGATCAGATTTACGGAGGCAAGTGTCGTGACATGAGATGAAGAAATCAAAAGGAATAACTACGTAGAAATAACTACGTAGTTTCGACCCAAGACTTTTTTCTTTCTAGAAGCCCCGAAGAGAATTGGATCAGGGAACGAATCCGTATTTTGTGGCGATTCTTGCTAAACCAGAAGTGTCTGAGGTTTCCATTTTCTTGTATAATTTCCGGCGGTAAGAACGGATTGCGACGGTGGAGACGTTCATTGAAGCGG
>SXQI01000201.1 GCA_005793025.1 Verrucomicrobiales bacterium | reverse complement strand
GGGCAATCAGAAGGTCCACACGCGGCGGATGATGCCTCTCCTTTTTAGGATGGGAGCAGCCAGACGCTGCAATTGGATCACTGCGTCTAGCTTCTCCTTCATGGGCAGTCGCGCTAAGGTATGGCGTCGAAGCTGTTTGGACACCAAGGCTGTGTTTAAGGCGTTTGTTTCCATGCAATACCCGTTGACGGTAATTTTCGGCGCGATTCTAAAAAGAGAAGATGGCACCCCCAGTGGCAAGCCGAAGTCGGATTCCTGATCGGATTGCCCGATCCAACGATGTTCAAAATTACTTTTCGCCCTCGACGATTTTGATTTCGTCTGGAGTAAGATCATAAAGCTCATAGACCAATTCATCGATCTCACGTTCCAATTGGGTTACGTCGGAATTAGGGTCTTCGGCCTTTGCGGCCAGGATGCGTTCAACTAATCGTTCAATCGGCTCTTGTTCCTCGGATAATCCGCAAACTGCCTTCGGTAGTGGAAAATCAGCAAGCTCGTTGGTTTTGAATTGCGGGAATGTCCCCCGCTGCATTTTGCCGAACTTGTGAACAAACCAAAATGAAACAAGCCGCGAATTCAAAACACCCAAAACATATTCGGGTGATTCTCTAATGTTAATGATGTTCATCGAGTTTAGGTCATTGAGTGCCGTTGCTGTGATTAGACAAGCGTGGATGCAGTAAGGTGGTTTGGCTGGGATTTGCCGAACCAAGATGCGCTTCGATGAAAAGAGTAAAAAATTTTTGCGAGGTTCGGCTAGATGGTCTCCGTATTTCAGAAATTCACCGTTCCAAGTCAAGTTGTAACGGGATACATTTTTGCCATCCAAATACTTGAAATATGAATCGCACAATTTCCGTGTCGAGTGAAACACCCGCCCTTCCTTCTCCCTTATGCTTTGGGTCGGATTTCCCTTTCCAATTTGATATGCTTTAAGCCCAACTTTTACATCCGCCACGGTTCCAAGTGAAATCGATTGGTTTTCAATCTTTCGCATCAAACTCGAAACGCCGCTGCCTTTTAATGCTTCGATGTTTATGAGGTGGTCGCGCTGACCAAGAAAATAGTCGCAATTGGTCTCCTTGATAAAGACGAAGCTATTCGTGTATTCAAATAATCTTACGGTCATGCTTTGCTGTGACTTTCTGAAAATAAGAATGGAGCTGTCAACATCCGCAGTTTCAAACACTTTGGCGTAAAAGTTGACGATGAGGATGTCCGACTGACCGAGCACAAACTTCCGAAGGGTTTTGTTTGTGCTAATGGTAAGCCAGTTGTTCGGGGTAATGAAAACGAAGCACCCGTTCGTCCTCAAGAGCTTCGTGCCTTTCTCGATAAACAACGGATAAAGATTTACCTGATACTCTGCCAATTCATAAGTTGCATGGTATAGTTTCTTGTCTGAGGCGGTGATTCCCTTTTCGTTGCTGTTTCTCGCAAAGAGATAAGGCGGATTGCCGATGACCACATCGAAACCCTTGCGAGTATGGAATACTTCGGAGAAATAGACCTCAAAATCAAAGGTTTCTTTGCCTTTGGTGAGTTGATGGATCAGATCATCGATCTCGCGTTTGATGGTCTGTTTTCGATCGCTGTCTCCTTCATCGAAAAAGGTTGGTTTGAGTTTTTCGAGTCGGTGGAATGCTTGCCAGTTTTCGAGTTCGTCCCGATCGACTCCGAGGAGTGAATTGCCACTGACGATTTTGTAATCGAGATTGGGGAGGGGTTTGATTTGTTTGACGTCTTCCTCATCCACGACGAGTGAAAGCCAGAGGCGTAGCTTGGCGATTTCCACGGCACCGAGGTCGATATCGACGCCGTAAAGGCAATTCTGGATGGCGTGACGCTTGAAGTGATATGCGGTGCGGACGCTGACATCGTTGAAATAGGGTGTGAGTGCAGATCGAGAGCGGACAATTTCCTGCATCATGCCCACGGGGAACGCGCCGGAGCCGATCGCGGGGTCGCAGACGGTGATGTCAGCAAGTTTAAGGTCGAGTAGCTTGGCGTGTTCTTTGATGCTCTTGGGCATTTCACGCCCGGCATACCGAGTTTCCACGGATTCGTAATGCGAAATCTGGTCGCCGGAGTGAATGAAGGTTTCGATGTCGGCACGAGGGATGATTTCCTTTTCCTCGTTGGTGGCGGTGTCGAGATAGTTGATGAGGCTTTCCTGACACATGTAGTGGACAATCTCGCGGGGGGTATAGAAGGAGCCTTTGGATTTGCGCTCTTTTACATCCAGTAGGTTTTCGAAAACCTTTCCAAGCATTTCCGGATCAATAGCGACTTCTTTTTCCAACGGTTCGCTTTCGTTGACGGTGAAGTTGTAACGGTCAAAAACGTCGAGGATGCCTGTGCCGGTGTCTCCAGATTCCGAGAGGTGGGTGTTTGAAAACAGAGAATTTGGGATGGTGATGTCTGTATTTCTCCAATCGTAATCGGAGAGGGGTTCGAAGAGTCCGCCGTTGAGGAACGGAATGCGGCATTGGAAGAGGCTGCACCACGCATCGTGTCCCCGGTCGGTGGCAAGGGTATCGTAGAAAAGGGGTTCAAGGATTTCGTTGAAGAAATTTCTGTAGCTGCGGGTTTTTCCTTCAAACAATCGGCGGAAAAACTGGTGTGTGCCATGCCCCCAGTCACATTTTTTATCCACGCCGAGCCATCCTTTCTTTTGCAGAAAGTAGAGGAACACAATCTGTCCCATGAGCTTCTTGGCAAAATCGGCAGTATTAACTTTCTTTTTCGAGAATTCCGCGCGAACGGTTTTGTCCCTTTCGATCAAGGCATCGAGTTCGTCCTTCAGGTCGAGAAAGAGTGTCTTGTATTGTTTGAAAAATTCTTTGGTCACCGCCTCGACACTGAACGCTTCCTCGATCTGGACGAGACTCGGGTGATTCTCGGTTTCTTGGAGGAGTTTGAGGAATCGGCTCTGGGCGGTATGGCAACTTTCGCCTTCTCCGACGATGTAAGAACTGCGCCGAGCGGGTGTCAGTTTCGTCTGCACCACTACTTTGCCGTCCTCATTCTCGACGGCGGCATATTCCATTTTGATATAGGAGAAACGCCAACTTTTTTCAGAAGGGGAAATGAAGGCAACCAGCGCAGCCTCTTTGCCGTCGCGGGTCTTCAAATGATCGGCGACAAAATTGCGGATGGCAGTTCGAGCACGTGCTAGCTTGGATTCCTTGGTGAGATTGACAATGAGGACGTCGAGCTTTTCCCCTTCGGGAGAGGTGTATGTGCCGAGGCGCTCGAATTTTTGGATGTGATCCTTGAATGCATCCTTGATGTAACTGGAATTCCATTGAGCGGCCTTGGACTCATCAATGTGGTTCAGCAGGTTGATGGCGAACTGGCGGAAGCGGCCCTTGTCAAAAACCAGTGGGAACGTTTCGCGGACGAGTTCGCGCGCCTGTTGTGAGTTCATGGCTGTGGGACTAAGAATGAGGAGAGGATGACTTCTCGGGGGGCGAGTGCTTGGCTTGCATGAGCAGCCGGACTGGCGTGAAAAAGTTCATGTTTGATGGCGTGGCGCAACACTCCGAGAACCTTCAATGGATGCAGGTTCTCAGGATTCTTCAGCGAGGCGGCAAGTTTCTTGGAGGTGGGTTTAGGCAACCAACCGTCATCAATTAACCGGATGACTTTGGCAACGAATTCCTCGTCTTCCTCAGTGAATTGCGGGCAGAGACGAACCGCTTTGTCTTTGACCCGCTTCGAAATAAAGGAATCCGTTGGGCTCCCGCGAAAGGATGCTTCTGCTTGATCGGATTCGACAGTCGTTGCGGCGAGGAATGCGGTCTTGTTTTTGTCGAGTAAATCGTAAAAGCCAGAAGAAGGGATGGGTTGACGTGTTTCGTTCACATCAGAGGGCTTCAAGATTCTGGCAGCAGTCAAGAAATCCAGTTCGACGGTCGGGGGATGGCCTGTGGGGGCAAGGAAAAATTTGTCGAGTGTCGTGTTGTTTTCAAAACCGGACAAATTCAAGCTTTGTTGTTTTCAAAACCGGAATGGTTCATTTTGGGAGATTGGAGAATAGAATCAGAGGTTTGAGCTGATGGTGTGGCTTGGAAGCCAAAATGGAGTGATGTC
>SXQI01000200.1 GCA_005793025.1 Verrucomicrobiales bacterium | reverse complement strand
TTGTGGATCGTGATGGCGTAGACAAAACAATTCGGGCGATCCGGCGGCGTGGACATGTGCGGTTGATGCTGCACATGATCCACGGTGACCTTTAGGCCCGGTAGCTCGATCAATCCTTTCGACTCTCTCACGCGAGGGTTCCTACACTGCTAGGATTATTTGGCCTTGGGTGCTTGGCCTGCGATGCTTAAGGAGATGTCGATTTCGTCAGAAACTTTATCCTCGGACTGGCCGGGGTTGATGTTGTAATCGCTCCGTTTCACTTTGAAATTAGCTCGGATCACCAAGAGGTCACCTTCCATTTGTGGCAATCGTGCTTTGAGCTTATCCTTCAAATAACTGATTTTAACGGGGGTCGTGATTGTTTTTTTGACGCCCTTGAGGGTGAATGTGCCGATCAAATCTGCCGTGGTATCATTGCCGGAAGTTTTGACATTCGCCGATTTTTCCACGGTGAAGCTAATCTCTGGATACTTGGTTGCGTCGATCCATTTCTCGCTTAGCAAATGCTCCCTCATCACCGGGTTAGGAACGTTCAAGGAATTCGCGGCGATGGTGATTTTTCCGGTGAGGGTGCCCGGTGCTTGAGGGTCGAACTGGATTTGACCTGTCACACCCGATGCGGTGCCGTTGATCGATTCAAGCACAGCGTCGAGTTTGAAAACGGCGTTGTTGACGCCTTTGGGATCTTTAAAATCGAAGGCAATAGGAGCCGCCAAAACGGAGTTGGTCAGTAGGATGCCGGCGATGAGTGGGAGAAAGTTTTTCATGTTCATTCCAGTGTTTGTTTCGGTCTTAGAAAGTAGCCGATTACGGAAAAAAAGCCAGTGATGATCAAACCGAACGCGACGAAATCCACACCCGGAGTAAATCGTTTTTCGATCACGGGAAATTCCAGCGTGGTAACAGGGTCAATTTCCATTCGGGTTTCATTGGTTCGTGTCCAACCAAGGTGCATCCCGCCAAAAAACCAAAAGGCAACGGTCAGAACGGCGATCAACCCAGAGAGGGAATAAAGGATGTGGTGTCTGTGTTTCATTAGTCTGACGCGCTTGAGATGGCCCCTAAATAGCCTGCGTAAAACATGATAATATTCCACGCCACTACAAGAACCAATCCTAGGTAGAGAAGTCGTGGGGTCCATTCGGCGATGGCTTCAAATTGGCGGGAGGCTCGCTCCTGATAATACTCCTGTAAACGAGTCAATGTATTATCGAGGTCGCCGCTGATCTCCGCCGTTTGATACAACCCACAGAAAAGAGTTGGGATAGCACCGATCTCGGGCAACATTTCTCCCGGCGTCCGACCGCCCTCGATGCCTCTAGGTATCTCCGCGATTGCTCTGATGAGTCGAGGTGAACCGCTGCAGCGACTGCCCATGATCCAAACTTGCGACACATTGACCCCTGCAGACAACAGCGCCTCCATGCTCAGGGCTAACCGAGCGAGAGCGACGTTTCGACGCGCTTCACCAAGGAATGGAATGGGATTCAATACAGATTCAAACAGTGATTTCCAGCGTCCTCCAAACCGGCCTGTTCCTAACATCAGTAGGCCAATGCCGGTAGCATAGAGTGGAACAAGTATTGCGAGTTTGCTCAAAAAAAAGGGGAAGATTTCCCCGTTCCAGACTAATCCCGTCAGCCGCGTCGTCGGGAAAATGAGCACGGCAAAATGCAGCACGAAGATTGGGTAAACCAAACTCGAAAGGACCTTTTGCAATAATCGCGCCCGTTCTGAGTAATATTTGGCAAGGGAGAGAAATACTTGATCCAATCGGCCAGATTTTTCACCCGCTTCCATCAGGGACCGATCCAGTTCAGGAACTTCGTCGGCAATCGTCCTAAGCGCATCTGAAAACGTTGAGCCTTGGTTCAACCTTGCGATGATCGTAGGAACCATCGCCGCGATGGATCGGCGTGGAGGATTTTTCGCGACGGTCTGGAGTGCGGAAATTAACCCTAACCCGGCACGCTGAAGCGTTCCGAGTTCGTGGTAAAATGTGGCTTGGGCTTCGAGGTTTGCGGGAGTAAGGAGCAGGGGCATGGTTCTCCCCGTAGTTCCTCAACCGGCCACTTGATCCAAGGCAGCTTTGAGGTCGCGTTTGCTACGTGCCCCAGCCATTTGCTGGACTAACTCTCCACCTTTGAAAATCAAGAGGGCTGGAATTCCAGAAATTCGATATTGAGCCGCGAGGTTTTGGTTGTCATCAACGTTGACCTTACCAATTTTAATTCTGCCCAAGTATTCCCCGGCGAGTTCATCGAGGACCGGTGCGATCATCTTGCAAGGTCCGCACCAAGGAGCCCAAAAATCTACCAAGACAGGCGTGCTAGAACCGACAACTTCGGTTTGAAAATTTGCTTCTGTGAGTTCGACGATTGAATCAGTAGCCATAGGGGTCAGGAAAAATCAGGGATCGCAATGGTTCGACTGAGGTGGTTCTTATTCACCGCCGAGCATGAACACTCTTACCAGTGCGGCGATACCCGCGACGGCCGCAGTCACCGCTAGACCGATATCCAGTTTGTCCACCTTGGCAGGGGCGGCGGTAGGTTTCCTAAGGTTCGGAGGAGGCGGTGTTGCTCCACCCGATACGGGGGGCACGGCACTCGGGGGAAGTGGAGGAGCAGCATGGCCGGCCACGGGTGCGGCGGTGGCTGTCGGTGCCGCAGCGGCGGGAGCAGGAATTTTGACTGTCGGGGCTGAAGTGGGTTTTGGCGGAAGGGTGATCCGAACAGTTTCCTTCTTAGGAGTAACCTTGATCGAATCTGCGACCTTAGGAACCGCTTCTACCTTCGGTGTAACTGGGATCGATCCTGAATCCTTTTTCGCTTGGACTGGAATTCCGATAGAGACCTTGGGAGGATTCGGGGTGCCCGATGGCGGCACATTTGAATTTTCTTCAGCCATATAAATTAATTGTTCATGAAAATGGAGCAGGGTGCATGCCGTGTCAACACGGTTTTTCGTTTGCTATTGAGGTTTTGGCGAACTCAACAGTGGACCTAAGGTTTTCCAGAGGTGTTCTGTGATGATGCGATGGCCTTCTGGGGTTGGATGAATGCCATCAGGGAGGTTGAGGTCGGGTTTTCCTCCGACGCCTTCTAGTAGGAAGGGGAGCAGCGTGGAGCCGGATTTCTCAGCGACATCAGGAAAAACTTTGGCAAATGTTGCTAGGTATTCAGATCCCATATTCGGTGGCATCTGCATTCCTGCCACAACAATTTTCACCGATGGGTTCTTATCGCGGACACGTTTGATAATCATGAGAAGGTTTGATCGGGTGGTTTCCGGGCTGAGTCCCCTGAGTCCGTCGTTGCCACCAAGTTCCAAGAGTAAGAAATCAATGCGTTGTTTTAATAACCAATCGATCCGGCGTAGTCCTCCAGC
Source organism: Verrucomicrobiales bacterium (assembly GCA_005793025.1). Taxonomy (GTDB): domain Bacteria; phylum Verrucomicrobiota; class Verrucomicrobiia; order Limisphaerales; family SXQI01; genus SXQI01. Next base: position 4,409 of record SXQI01000200.1, on the reverse strand, counting down.
CGTTGTATCGCCACTCACTCCAGCGTTGATGACTTTTATTTTGAGCTGTTGGTGGTCAACTTTTTGTTGAAGTCGCGCGGGAAAAGTTTCATCAGGATCAACGCCGAACCCTGCCGCGATGCTATCCCCGAGCACTAAAAGGTTGAGCGGAGCTTCGTTGGTGGTTTGTGCTGTGGTCAAAAAGGCGGGTAGTGCCAAAATCAAGATGACGAGGGTCCATTGCGAAAGCCAGTGAGGAAATACTTTCACAGGCTTGGGACTGAACCGTCGAGAGATGAGTTGCGGCATGGCCTATGCAAAGGGCAAATTAAGATTGTGTCAATCCACTCGAGAAAACGCAACGCTCCAAAGAAATCCACGAAGGTCGTTGTGCTGGGCGGAATTAATCGCGATTACGTAATCCTCGGCAAGCGGCTACCGACCGCTGGGGAGACGGTGTTGGGTCAGGAACTCTTGATTGGGCCGGGTGGTAAGGGGGCGAACCAAGCGGTGGGAGCCCGCCGTTTGGGTGCGGAGGTTTCTTTGATAGGAGCAGTGGGATCAGACGCGAACGGATCAGAGTTGTTACGTGGACTGACTCAAGAGGGTGTTGATGTCTCACTTGTTTCGGTTGTCCCTAGGGAAGTCAGTGGGACGGCGTTGATCCTCGTCGATTCCATCGGGGAGAAAATGATCGGAGCGGTCGCCGGCGCGAACCGCCATGTTACGATTTCTCAGATCCGGAAAAACAGAGCAATTATCGAGGCGGCTGATGTGTTGCTAATCCAATTCGAAGTCCCGATGTTGGCAATAGTGGAAGCGTCCCGAATAGCGGCACGGGCTGGAGTTAAGGTGATTGTCGATGCGGGTCCCTCGGCCAAATGTCCCGAAATTTTGTGGAGACATGTGCACGTGCTGCGAGCCAACGCAGCCGAAGCGCAGTCATTAACAGGGATAAAAATTAGGGATAAAAAAACTTCTCGGCGAGCGGGTATGGTTCTTCTCAAACGTGGATTACAGGCCGTGATCCTCCCGACCGAGCAGGGATCAGACCTAGTGATGTGGAACAGTGGCGAGGCTGAGGTTCCGTGGTTTCAGGTCAAACCGGTGGATGCTACCGGGGCAGGGGACGCCTTCTGCGCGGGATTAGCCGTCGGCCTCGGTGAGGGGTTGTCGATTGAAGCCGCCGCACGATTGGGGAGTGCGGCAGCCGCTCTGAAGACCACGAAGAAAGGAGCACAAGCCGGGATGCCCTCGCGTCAACAAACCCAACGACTCCTTTCGAGATCGTCCGGATTGTGAAATTACGGAGTGGCCGTCGCGTCTTTAAAGCGCTTTAGATCGCGGTCTCCGGCCTTCGCAGGTGCGTTCCACGTCTTAATATAACGTGTGGTAGGTTCAAGCCACCGCCAGAGTTCTGCATGCCCATCTGCGAATGAAAGAGTTCCTGCATTCCCGTGCGTGCTGGCGGGTGCGTTTTGCCAATAATTCTCCCCGACGGGAACCGCGAAGTAAGAGTCCTCGATGGTGATGGGGCTTTCATGAATGAAAACCATCGCAGCAGAGGGTGGGGGCCTGCGGATATCTGAATACTTTTTGTTTGGGGGATGTTTTGGGTTCACAAAACTGGTGTCCGCAGCTCCATACATCCGGGCGTCGGAAGCGTCAGCACCTCCCATTTGGCCGTTCATAGACCAACTCCGGACACGGGTTACCATCTTGCCATTCAACTTCTCAGGCTTGTCGTTCGGACACCGATAGATATCTACCGAGGTATTATACTTCCAAAGCGAACCGGTTTTTATGAAGGTCAAATTCGTCATTCCCGGTGAGCCGCTGCCGACGTCCCCTGTAATCCAAGACTTCGCATTTCCCAGCCAGTTCAAGACCAACCGATCGTCGTAATCATCCTTGTAAAGCAGCCAAGCCAACTGCATCTGCTTGAGATTGTTGAGGCAGCGAACCCCACCCGCTTTCTCCTTGGCTTTAGCAAGCCCGGGGAGAAGCATCCCGGCCAGAATTGCGATAATCGCGATCACGACGAGGAGTTCGATCAAAGTGAAGCCCTGTTTTCGATCGGAACCGTGCTGTTTGTTTGGGTTTAAGAACAACATAGGGAGCTAAATTAAGGGATTGAGTCTGAGTGCTATCCTAGTATCTACGTATTGATGGGGAAAGGTTTAAAGCACCTCAGTGCCGAGTCTAGGTTCATTTTCAGAATTTGCATGAAGTGGTCGATTCTGGGGAGTGTGCGTCTCGCGGCACAGGATTAGGCACCGCACTTTGATCAATCACCAAATAGTTTTTTCAACTGATCTCGTGCTGCACTCTCACGCGCATCGGCTTTCTCGGAACCTTTAAACTCGCGTTTGATCATGTCGAACCATTCACAGTAATTGCCGATGTTTTTTTCGTAAACAGGATCAGCCCGTCGATCTCGACATTGGTTTGCAATCCGTGCGTCGTAGGCGGCGCAATTAAGGCAAACCCTTAGATCCACACCACATTGATGGCAGTTCTCGCTGCGACCGGGTTGACCGGGGAGCGTCCAGACCCAACCGCACTTGTAACAATGCCGGGTCATAGTGGTCATTGCCTAGGCTCTCTCGCGGTTATGGCTGAACTTGCCATTGCGGCGAGTTCGGTTCTGCTGCAGGTCGGAGGTGTATGAATCCCGGCTATTCGCTTGAGACAAATACATACCAACCAAGGTCGATCGCTTGGTGCAAACCTTTGGAGCAGCCTTTGATTTGGAGAACAACCGACTCATTTTGGTAAACCAACTCACCCAGCGATCATGAATCTAGAACAGGTTGCGCTCAAGCTGTTTCTGTGATCAATCGACTGAAATGCTGCTTGGCAACCGCGTGAGTTTATTCCAATTTATTTATATGGCTGAATTCATTCGCCTAGTCGGGGTGGTCAACGCAGGGGCTTGGTTTGGGTCGCTTTTGTTTTTTACGATAGCGGCTGGGCCTGCATTTTTTTCTACCGAAATGACTCAATTGCTGGGGCGTCCCCACGCGGGTGCTGCGGCACAAATCGTGATCGCACGCCTTTTTCAAATCCAATTTTGGTTCGCGGGAGTGGCAATACTGCAAGTCATAGCGGCTTGGCTTTACACGGGACGTCCAGTGCAAAAATTGACCACGATCATCTTAGGTTGTATTGTGGCATTGGTGTTGGTTGGCGCGGTTTATGCCAGTCCACGACTCAAAATGTTGCATTTGCAGAAGTACGCGATCCAACAAACACCTGCCAAAAAAGCAGAGGCGGCGCGTGCTTTCGGAGTGCTTCATGGGTTTTCTCAAATCGCCAACCTGCTCGTTCTGAGTGGGGTTCTGGTTCATTTTTGGCAAATGTATCGAGATTCCCAAGCCCCTCGCTATATGCCGACAAATAAATTCCGTCCCCCCGCAAGCGGCCCAACTGCCTAGCTTTGAGCTAAGCAGATCCGAAGGATAACCCTCTCGATTCTTGGGGAACGGCTCAAGATGTTGAAAAAATGTAGATTGACAAAACTCAGCTACGGGTTCTCTCTAAGTAAGTGGGGAGGTTGGGAGAGTCTCGGAATGAATACGATTAAAGGATTACAGAATGAATTCGAAAGACCGTCCTTCGCCGCACGGTGGCAGTCAGGGTTCTGGGTTTCACCCAAAATCTCAAGCTGCTGAGGACACACTGAGAACAGAAACCATCCAAATTGAGCGAAAATCCTTTATTTTCACTTTGAAGGATAATCCAAGAGGTCGGCTATTGAGAATCACCGAGGATGTGAACGGCCGACGGGACTCAATTATTGTGCCCGCGACAGGTTTGGAAGATTTCCGTCGAGCGTTGGAAGAAATGTTGGCGACATCGGCCGCAACCCCTCTGCCGCCGAGCACTGAGTAATCGACCTATCTGAGGTCATTACAAGGAGAACGAGTTACAATTCTGCCTTCGATTTCTTACTGACTTTGGATGTCGTTTTGCGTGGGGTCGAGGCGCGTTTTGGTTTGGCATCCGATGTGCTTTTACTCGAAACCTTCTTAACTCCCAAGCGTGGAGCATCGCCCCAGAGATCCTCCAATTTGTAGAGTTCCCTCACATCCTTTCGCATGATGTGAACGATGACATCGAAGTAATCCAGAACGACCCAAGTAGAGTCGGGCCCACCTTCAGAACGTGGGGTGAGGTGATGGTCTTTTTTTAAGGTGTCGGTGATTTCCGAGAGGATAGCCCGAAGATGTGGGTCACTGGTGCCGGTAACGATGACAAAATAGTCCGTAATACTCGAGAATTCTTTGACTTCGAGGATGGTAATATCCTCGGCTTTTCGATTTTCAGCCAACGCACGACAAAGGGTGGCCAGTTTTTTTGAATCCATCACTTCCGAGAATATGGCCCGAACTGCGCTAAAGATAAAGGTGATTCGTGCGAATGAACTC
>SXQI01000199.1 GCA_005793025.1 Verrucomicrobiales bacterium | reverse complement strand
CGTTCAACGCCGGGTTGGCTCGCGACGATTTCTCGAACTTGAGGAATCAACGTCTGATCACGACAATAAATGTGCGCCACCTGATGATCCGCAACGGCAAAGACCTTCGAGGCACCACAATCGAGCAATTCCAACCCTAACTCATCTTTAATGGTCAGCCAATTCTGTGCGCGGAAAATGCGGTTCAGATGGACGGGCCTCGAAACTTCAGAGATCCCATACTCCGATAGCACTACCACTTCTACTTGGTTTTGTGCGTAAAAATCCAATAGGCGACCCACGATATGATCGATCCGCTGGAGGTCTTGCTCAATTTCAGGATGGGATGGGCCGAGTCGTTGCAGGTTGTAATCTAGGTGAGGAAGATAGACTAAGCTCAGCGTTGGTTGGTATTTGCGTTCGATCCATTCCGCAGCCTGAGCGATCCAAAGCGAGACGGCATCCGGGATGAACTGTCTAGAATTGGATCCCGCAGCAGGTCCCCAAAACGCAGGGAATGGGAATTCCCCTAATGCTTCCTTAATCTCGGGACGAAGGCTGGAGGGGAAGGAGTAAACATCAAAAAACTTCCGACCATCCGCCGGATACATCGGCCGCGGAGTGATGGAGTAGTCCACGGTGGAATACATATTATACCACCAAAACAAATTCGCACACGTGAACCCGGGAACCGATGCCTTAAGGTCATCCCAGATTTTGGGTCCCCTCACGACATGGTTGGATTGTTTCCAGAATTGAACCTCTGCCAATTCGTGATGATACCAACCGTTTGCCACGACGCCATGATGAGTGGGAAGTTGGCCGGTCAAGTAATTGGATTGTGCAGTGCAAGTAACTGCTGGGAAGGCTGGAGAAATAGTTGCAACAGAACCGGATTGGGTAAGAGCCCGCAGGCGAGGCATCCCGCGATCGAGCAAGGAACGGCTAAGGCCAACCACGTTTAAGACAGCGACTCGTTTCACAGGTATTACGAATAAGGTAGAAGGCCGTTTGGCAATCCTCTACGGGCTCGTGCGTTCAATCTGCTAAATCAAGAGGCCACGCGTTCGCTGAGCACAGTGCGGCGAAGCTGTCGTTCCTCAAGCTCAAGAATGGAAGCAATCACGGCACTAGGATCCATCTCGTGAACTTCGAATCCTTGCCCGATTCCTCGGAGAAGCGTTATCGTCAGCAGGCCGCCCAAATGTTCGCGGAACTCCTCCAATCCCTTCAAAACATGAAGGTTATTGTCCGCATCCACATGCCGCAATTCGGAGGCGAATAGCTCAAATCCAAGTGCTTCAAGCAGCGAAATAATTCGCTCGGTTGAGTCGTGATCCAAAAACTCCATCCTGCGACAGTAGAGCACATCCAAGGCAATCCCGATGGCCACAGCCTCACCATGACGAATTCTGTAATCGGAGAGTTGCTCCAATTTGTGCGCTGCCCAGTGCCCGAAATCCAAAGGTCGTGCCGAGCCATTCTCGAAGGGATCTCCAGAGGTTGCGATGTGTTGGAGGTGCAATTCTGCACAACGATAAATCAGGCGTTCCATCGCGGCTGGCTCGAAGCTCTGCAACCGAGTCGCATCAGCCTCGATGGTTTCGAAAAACTGTACATCACGAATCAGAGCGACCTTAACCGCTTCCACATACCCAGCGCGTTTGTCACGAGGTGCTAGTGAATCCAGCATTCGGAAATCGTTGATAACGGCGTAGGGTGGAGCGAATGTGCCGATGAAATTCTTCTTACCGAAAGCGTTGATTCCGTTTTTCACACCTACACCCGAATCATCCTGACTCAAGGTTGTAGTAGGGATCCGGATGTGGCGCAGGCCACGGTGAGCTGTGGCCGCCGCTAAGCCCACCATATCGAGTAACGCACCTCCACCCACCGCTATGACGTAGGAATGGCGATCGACATGGAAACGATCGATCTCAGAATGAATTGCTGAAACGTGAAAATAGGAGTTCTTGGTCCGCTCCCCTCCCTCGATCATCAAGGGTGGGCAGACCAATTTGACCCGCAAGGAATAGGTGCGAAAATACTGCTCGATCTCAGCGACCAGTGCCGGACGCGCCTGCCCCAGTCCCTCATCGAGAACGACAAGAACTTTGGGCTGGGTGTGATGCTCTGCCTCTGTCAGGACGTCAACCAACAGAGAATTCACTGGGGCAAACACATGCTCCGTAAAATGAACCTGATGCCGGAAGCTCACGGCGATGTTACGTTCAATCAATGACATCAAGCGTTGAGGGTGCCTGTTTTAACGCAATGGGACGAGTTTTTATTTAGGGACCATTGCTCGAATCTTGGTTGGACACTATCACGTTGACGCTTCGAGGTGGGATTCGCAGTATCTTGGCAAGGTTTCGGTCGGGCCTCAGTCTGGGTTCGTCGGCAACCGAGTGTTATTATCATTTTACCTATGAATTTGGATGTACTTTATTCTGAGCTGACGTTGAAAACCAAGTCCAAGCTGGTCCTGTTAGTGATGGATGGCCTAGGAGATCTGGCGACGCGTCAGCAAAAGTACCTCACGCCACTGGAGGCCGCCCGGACCCCGAATCTGGATGCATTAAGCAAGGATTCCGCACAAGGGCGCATGATTCCAGTTGCCCCCGGAATTACCCCTGGAAGCGGCCCTGGACACCTTGCTTTGTTTGGTTATGACCCATTGGAATTTCAAGTCGGACGGGGGGTCATCGAAGCTCT
>SXQI01000198.1 GCA_005793025.1 Verrucomicrobiales bacterium | reverse complement strand
TGCTCTCAATGGATGCGTGGGATTGCCAAAACGCACTTCCGGTACCGAGGTGTAACCAATGCCGGGGTTGATGATTCGGATGCTGTTAACGATGTTATCAAGGATCGTGGCAACCGCAGTGGCCCCAGAACCGCCTCCACCGACCAGTCGGACTTCGGGGGGCGCTTTATAGCCAAACCCACCGTCAGTCAGTGTCGCCGCCACCACGAACCCATTGACCAACGAACTCGTTCCTGTGGCGGTTCGAGGTGGGAAAGGAGGGGACGCAATCGTGATGGTGGTGGGGCCGGTGTATCCGCTACCTGTGTTCTGAATGGTGATCGATGTCACCTCACCGTTGAGTCGATTGATGCTGGCGATCGCCGTAGCACCACTGCCTCCACCGCCGGTAATGGTGACGCTGGGGGCGTTTGTGTAACCAGAACCCTTGTCCGTAATCGTTACCCCCACCACAAACCCATTGACCACCTGAAGCGTCGCGGTCGCCAAGCGAACAGGAATGGGAGGAGGGGCGATTCTCACCGTGGGAGTGCTCGTGTAACCGCTGCCGGGATTCTGGATCGTGATCGCCGTCACTGCGCCGTTGGCAACGGTGGCGATGGCCGTGGCACCACTCCCGCCTCCGCCTGTGATGAAGACGTTGGGAGCATCCGTGTAATCAACCCCACCATAGGTAACTGTTGCGCCCACCACAAAACCGTTCACCACTTGAGGTGTGGCCTTCGCTGTCCCAACAGCGGGTGTGGATTCATAGTCATACAACCCTTTGACTTCCGACTCCGAGAGAGCTCGTGTGTAAATACGGACTTCGTCAAGTCGGCCGTCAAAGTAACTACAATACCTGTCAAAGTCACAGTTTCGTCGACCGATAGCTGTGCTCGTTGCACCAGTGCCTATCTGAGGATTTGAGCGATCACTTTTCGCTGCGACCGGGGCCCCATCAATATAAAACAAAACACGGTCTCGCGTAATCGGGGAATTAACGTCATACACGACTACGATATGGTGCCATCCTGGTCCCATGCTGCCTTCCATTTGCTGACCACTCCCGGTAGATACTCTGCCGGTCAGAATCTCCAAGAAAAGCCCTAGGTTTGCGGTTGGGCTCCCGTAATTATTCCCCCAGTGGCTAAAGATGGTACCTACTTCCATGATGTTATCATTATTCACCCAACATGCTACCGAGGCATAGGCCTGCCCGTTTAGTTCGGTAAGCAACGGAAGAGCAATGTATGAGGACACACCGTCGAAATGATAGGCTCCCTGAGGTTTTCCGTTTCTGTCGTTTGTAAGAACCGCACCAGACGCGGTGCCATTTTTCCCATTGCCACTTTCATCATTCGCGTTCCCGTTAAACGGATAATAGGCCACCAACCCATCCCGCAGAAACGCGGGCTCGGAAACACCGGATGCAACCTCCACAACACTGCGAAGCAACAGCACGCCACCATCATTCCACCTTCCTGCTTCTGCGCCAGCGGTGTACATCAGAGCAAAGTCTTCACTCCCCCGCTCGTTAGGTTCCCCTCCCCACCAACCCGTATAATTGAGTGGTTCTCCGCTCGTCCAGAGAAAGCTCCCCTCGACGGCCGCATCGCTCAATCCAATCCAAAAGTTGACGGTCTCGCCACCGAGTGGACCGAACGTGTTTAATACCCATTCATTCTCTGCTTGGTTGTTGATGGTGACCAAATGCCCACCCATCGCTACGGCGCGGTTCTCGGAGTTCGGCCATGTATCCTGCGCAAGCAGGTAATAGTGGTGCCCGTTGGCGGGGTTGATAATCGGGCCGGCGAGGATTCCTGGCTCACCTTGCGCGGCGGCGGGCAGCGAAAACAGCAGCAGGAGCACTGCTGCGATAAAAAGAGCAAAGACAGCTCGACAAATCGTTAGGTTGCCAAGCCTAACTCGTGTGCGGGTGTGCGGGTGTGCGGGTGTGCGGGTGTGTTCATCATGGTTTGCCTCAATAGTTTAGTTGTTTTAGTTCGTTTTAGCGCGAGGCGGCCTGTTCATCCCATGATCGTAAGACCGCATCGCACTCTTACTAATAGAAACCGAGGCCGGAACGCATCCTTACAAGTTTTTTTGCGTTTTTAGCGAAAATAATTACATTTTTTGCCAAACCGACGCCTTAAGTGGTCAGGGAAAGGCCTTGGGCGACCTCCACCCTGCGCGTAAACTACCCCCCCTTTCGGGTTACGGCACGCTTCCTAAGAACTGGGAACTAAACAACCCAAGGCAGTCGCCTACTGGGATTGAATGCCGAGTCGATAGAACTGGTTGGCTGTTGAACCCAAATTAGGGTTCCAGCTAACCGCCTGTAACCGGTCGGTGATGATCATCGTAACAGGTTCCCACTTCTCAAGGTCAGCCGAGGATTCGATCACATATAATTCGCCGGGTTCAGCATTGAAACTGAGCTGAAGGGAACCCGAGGCCTCGGACACCACCTCAAGTCTCGGCGGTGTGGGTTCGAATCTTAATTCAAGGTTGTCCAACTTCCCTTGTGCGTAGATCGAACCACCGTAAGGGGAAAACTGTCCTTCGTCGGAATAGCTACTGACCCCGAAGGCGTCGAAAGTAAATCCGGCGAATCCCCGAGGCAATACCACATAGGACGGACGCCCAAAAGGCTCACCGTGGACCGTCATCTGCATCGTCAGTGTTCGAGTTCCTGCTACGTATTGAGCGTTAACATGGTAAACGACACCCGTCACGAGCTCCAATTGGTTCACAAACCCATCCGTCAAAAACTGCTGCTGGGGGGAGGTGATCGCCATCGTCACGGTTGGAGTGATGGGAACTGCTTCCGGGAAATAATTCCATTCAACAAGGTTCGGCGTGTGCCGACCCGTGCCTCGAATGTATCCCTCGGCGAATGCATCTGCCCGCCGAAAGAAACCCAACGCTATTTCGAAAGTACTCGGTTTGGTAGCCGAAACTCCTACCTGCACCTCCTGAAGTTCAAGATCGAAAGAAAAACCGAAATCCTCGCGCTCCGTTAATTCGCGTGGCAACGGGAGGTAATAAAAGCTGTTCGGTTGCGAGGAATCCCAAATGGTCGCAAGGGATTGAGTCGATTCCTGCCAAGCGAAGAGTTCATGCTGACCTTCCACCCGCCAACCTCTGTCGAAAGGATCCGTTTCAAAGGATTCCTTGAAATGGGCGGCTACCAAAGGACCTGTGTTCAAAACAAGCAAAACCAACCCCGATATGAAACTAATCGAATGAACATCAGATCGCATGGAGTAGTCTAATAACACGTAACGGATGGGACGGATACCGGCAACCCAACGCTTACACAAGTGAAAAAGGAGGTCGGAGTTTGTGCCAAGACTGGGGCGGTGAATAATGGAACTAAAAAGCGCGTCGACTGGGCAGGTCGAGGTAATGACGAATTGAAATGTCTCTTGCGCCCACTGGGTCGAAACCTAAACTGATTGAGATGAAGCGATTTCTGATCTGTGTTGCTGCGGTGTGGTTGGGGATTTCCCTCTGTGTTGCTCAACTTTCCGTCGAGGTGAGTTTTGAAAACGAGGTTTATATCCCTAATGAAGCGCTCGTGGCGAAGATTCGAATCATCAATAATTCCGGGAAAGCCTTAAAGTTTGGGCAGTCCGACGACTGGTTAATTCTCAATATTGAAACCGAGAATGACCGCGTGGTTTCGATGATTAAACCTCCGGCAGTCTTTGGCGAGTTCACACTGGAATCCTCGCAGGTGGGGGTGAAGCGGATCGATCTCGCTCCCTGTTTCAACCTGAACAACCCCGGCCGATTCAAAGTCACTGCCTCCGTGCGTATTCCCGAGTGGAACCAATCGTTTATAAGCAAATCGAAACATTTCGATATCGTCAGAGGAGTTCGGTTTTTTGAAGCCTCGTTTGGATTACCCAATTCCAATGCTGATGGAAAAGAAACCGAACCCGAGCTCCGAAAGTTTATTCTCCAGCAGGTGAGCCGCAAACAAACCAGTCTGTATGTCAGAATTACCGACTCGACCGAGACAAGGACTCATAGCGTCATCCCGATTGGAATCGTGCTCTCGTTAAGCAAACCTGAGCCACAGATCGATCGTTGGAGTAATCTTCACCTCCTCCTCCAAGTTGGCGCACGTGCTTTTAATTACACCGTGATCACAGCAACTGGCCAAATACTGGTCCGTGAAACGTGGGACTATACCACATCCCGCCCGGTTCTCGCCTCGGGAGAAAACGGCCGCATTTCTGTCGTCGGCGGGATCAGACGGCCAACCCCCAACGATCTTCCACCACCCGAAACCACTATTCGACCCGAACCGGTAATCCCAGCAGCGGAATCCCCTAAACCAACGACTGATGCGAAGCCCATTAAGCCATAAACTTCCCCTGCCCTTTTTGGTGTGCTTCTTATTGCTCACTGTGACCCTCGGTGGTCTGTTGGCGGAAGAATCCAAGACGACGACTACCATTCACCTTCGCAACGGGGATCGAATCACTGGCGCCATCGCATCCGAGAGCGGCCAAGAAATTACCATCACTAGTCCTACTCTCGGGAACATTCTCATCCCTACGGCACAGGTGGATCGTCGGGAACAGTCTGTTGCAGCGGTCCCTGCTCCTCCGCCACAAATACAAGTAACTCCACAACCCATTACACCGCCGCCGACACCTCCCAAACCCCGACCTTGGGCGACCGATGTGCATTTGGGAATGAGCCTA
>SXQI01000197.1 GCA_005793025.1 Verrucomicrobiales bacterium | reverse complement strand
GTCGACCCGGTAGGTGCCCCCTTCGAGCGCGCTCCACACTAAAGTTACTTCTTGGTTCGCAATCGTTGGGGACTCGGCCACGATTCTGGTATTGGCCCCACCAACAAAATTGGTGGTGACCACTTCATTGAGTGTTGTGACTTGAGCACCAGTGGGATTCCCGTAGAAAGCTCGCCCGATATTGTAGGGATAGACAGGCTTGCCGTCGGCCGCGATGCTCACGAAATAAGCATAGATGCCATTGGGAAATTCGGGCGTCACACAAAACCGGCCGTTGTATTCGTCCAGATCATAATCTGTGCCTTGTTTGCCGCCACAATCCCCAAGAAATGCGTTATCCTCCATATACCGACCGAGGGGATAAGTCGTTGAAACACTGGGGCCACTCTGGCTGGCACTGACGCCATATTGCCGAACGGCCCAAGCGGGAATCGAAGTCCTGCCCGAGGTCGTAAGATTATCCGTCCCACGTTCCCCGTTCCTCAATTGGAAGCCGGAGAGCATTCGTCGCACACCGCTCGCCGCACTGGTCACCCGCGAGTAACCATAAGGTCCGTAGATCGGATAACCATCTCGCACCCATCCAAGGATCGGGGAATGCTGGGTAATAGCCGTCGTGGATTCCGCGTAAGTCCTAGTTGTTGAATTATAGTCCACATGATCCCCGATCAAGTGCCGCAATGCGATTGGGTTCGCGTGGTAATGATAGGTTCCAGAACCTTCCTGATGCGCGTATGCAGGGTCGAACGTGGCCCCTTCATTCACATACGCCTCCCTATTCCAATAGCCGACTCCATTTCCTCCTACTTCGCCGGTTCCCGTCCAAACAAATCCATCGCGCGAGTCGAACATCGCGACCCCATCTACGAAATAACCAATCGATCCAAGCCCTGTGAGTGTCTTGGATGTTGGCACTGCAGCACTGCGGGGGATCCTATAAAACGCATGCTGGTTCGCAGGGAGGTTCGGAAAAGTCGCTGGCCAAGGCCCCATCGTGTGAATCCCTAGGCCCGTCGTCCGAAGATAGACCCAATTGGCTGAGGAATAGACCTCTTGGACTCCGGAGTAAGCAGGCCGCGCTTGTGTTTGAGTCCCGTTGTTCCAAGTAGTTGTAGATGTTCCCGATGCCTGTGCCGCAGCATTCAAATACAATCGCGCATAGCGACCTGATTGATCCGTGATCCAAGAATCGATTCGGGCATCAGTCGCCGACGTCCTAGAGATTTCTATCACCGTAACGACAACCAGCGCGGCGATCATCTTCGGGAAAGTCCTCATGGCGTGCGAAAGTTTTAAGTCGTGACTCGTATTTATTCTTGGGGACGTTGGGGACGACCTTGTTGATCTCCACGAGGTCTTCCGGGGCCACGGCCTTCTTGTCCCTCTCCTTCAAGCCCGCGAGGTCTTGATCCACGGTATTCTTCGGTCGTTGTCTTACCGTCCCGTATTTCTATGCGGCGTTCAATGAATTGAGGCCCTCGGTATTCGTCGGGTGTGATTGTTCCATCACCGTTTTTGTCGCGTTTCAGTAACGATTGACTCGCTTTTTTTATCTCCGAGCTATCGATAATCCCGTCATGGTTTAAGTCGATCGTTTCAGCGATCGATGGCACCTCGGGTCGTCGCTCCCCATCGTCAGGTCGTTCGGGTGGGCCGGTGCGTGGGTTCCTCGTCACCTCTCTTCGAATTTCCATTCCACCGCCTCTTGCCGACCTCAGATTGTTCAACCTTTCCGCCTGCTCGGGGGTCAGGATTTTTTCTAGTTTTGTTCTCGAATCGTTCTCCAGCCGCTTGAGTTGTTGTTGTTGGCTAGGCGTTAGATCCAGAGCTTCCATGGCAATTGGAGGCAACAGGTGAGGCCCACCCGGACCTCTCGGTCCTTCCTCGCGTCGGGGAGGGCGATCCTCTTCTCTTGGAGGAACCTGATCTTTCGCTGTCCCCACAAAAGTCATTGCGGAGAGTGCCAGCGTGAACAATGTATTTTTCGATTTCATCTTGTGATAGGTTTAATAGGAACGGACTAGCACAACTTCCCGCAAATGTCAAATCGGACCCGCCATGGAATTGGTCCTAACTTTCCTTCACTCCACCGAGGCGGGCGCGCAAGGTCTCGGGACTGATCTCCCCTTCCCAACGGCTGATCACCAAGGTAGCAACCCCGTTCCCAACAAGGTTCGTCAAGGCACGACACTCGCTCATAAACCGGTCGATCCCCAGTAGAAGCGCGAGGGCTTGTATGGGAATCGCGGGTACCGCCGCCAACGTTGCAGCAAGCGTCACAAAGCCGGCACCCGTGACGCCGCTCGCACCCTTGGACGTCAGCATAGCGACCAAGAGAAGCCCCAGTTGCTGGCGAAGATCCAGCGGTGTATTCGTCGCCTGCGCTAGGAAAACCGCGGCCATGGTCATGTAGATATTTGTGCCGTCGAGATTGAAACTGTAACCCGTAGGAATCACCAACCCGACCGTCGAGTTAGAACACCCAAGGCCGCGCATTTTTTGCATCAGACTCGGCAAAGCCGTTTCGGAAGAACTAGTCCCGAGCACCAGCAGTAATTCATCCCTGATATGAAAGAGGAATCTGATGATGGAGAAACCACACAACCTCGCGATCGAGCCAAGCACGACGAGGACAAAAACGCCCGAGGTCAGGTAAAAGGCAGCCATCAACGCAAACAGCTTTTGCAGTGACGATAAACCGAAACTGCCCACCGTGAAAGCCATGGCACCCAATGCGCCTAGCGGAGCGAATTTGACGATCACACCCATGATGCCAAAAAAAATGCGAGCCACCGTGTCCACCGCTTTCAGCACGGGCACCCCACTCGATCCTAGAAAAGTGATCGAAAATCCGGTCAATATCGCGAGGAAAAGCACCTGCAATAAGTCACCCGTGACAAACGCTGCGCTAAACGTTGCCGGAATGATGTTCAGCAGAAAATCCGTGGTACTCAGATCGTGCGCCTTTTGAACGTAACTCTGAGTGATTTGAGGATCGAGCGTCTTGGGATCCACGTTGAACCCAGCCCCGGGCTGGAAATAATTCACTACGAATAGTCCGATCAACAAGGCCAGCGTCGAAACAACTTCAAAATAGAGAATCGTTTTGATCCCCAGTCTTCCAACTTTCTTCAAATCTCCTAGAGATGCAATCCCGTGAACCACCGTGCAGAAAACGATGGGGGCGATCAGCATCTTGACCAGACGAATGAACGCATCTCCGAGAGGCTTGAGTTGAATCCCAAGGGACGGTTGGAAATGCCCCAACAAAACGCCGATCACAACGGCTGCCAGAACCTGAATATAAAGAACCCGGTGCAGCTTCCAGATACGACTCGCGATGGATGGTGTCCCGTTCATCACATTAACCACTTAGCCGTGCGATCGCGCAAACGGCTACGGTGTGTTATTTGGTTTCTTCCATCGTCACACCATCCATGCGATAGATCCCGGTCAAATAGCCATTCTCCCGGGTCTCCCCCACCTCGAGCGTCCCCTTAAGTGTCACCGGCATATCCATCACTGGCTTCACTCCGCCCCGAGTCATTTTGACTGAGACCCACTCATTCATTTTGGGCACTTTGCCGTAACAACACATCGATTGGTCGCGCATGATGAGCATCTCCGTGACCAACCCCTTCTCAACCTTGAGCGGAAGCATAAAGCCTTGGAGCGCGATACTCTTTCGATGAAAAGCCTTGATCGTGGCAGGAATCTGATCGGGAACATTCGGAGCGTTCGTCGAAGTCAACGTCGTATCACTCACCTCGTAAGGAAACGAGGCAAGTTGATCAAAACTCAGCACCGAAAACTCCGCCGTGTTCGAAGAAAGCACCGTGGGAACCACGAGACTGGGTGCATTGGTTGCCACAATAGCCTGAACCGTCGTGTTTGACCCAGACGCTCGGATCGGTCGCCGAATCGGTTGTCCACGGATTGCGGTTCCCGCTGGTTGGGCAGATTTCTCCTCCGCAGACACTTCCCCTTGATGAAACCCAAGAACCAAACCCCCAACCAAAATCCTCGCAAGATTGAACCCGATAATCACTCGAACCAAACGAGACATGGAATCCGGCAGACGCATGAAAAACCCTTAACACAAGCCCCAACCCAACACCAGCGCGAACCTGTGTTTGATGGAGACGCGAATTGATGGTTTTCAAGGAAAGGCCCTTCGCTAGAATCATTGGAATCCGTTATCGCTATGCAAAACGCGTGGGGTAGTTTATGCCATTCGGATGTGGTCGCAAAATTGGTGTCTCTGAGCTAACATGAAAAAACGCCCCACCACCAAGCCGCCCGGAGGGCAGAAGCAAACGGCTGCTCCACGACCCTCCAAGCACACCAAGCGGAAAGTCCCCCGTGAGACCAAATTATCGCGATTACCAGCGCGAGCCAAAGCGGGGAAATTCGATGAGGTTTTGTCGCTCATTGCAGTCGCCCACCATCGAGCCTATCAAGCCGTTAATGCTGAATTGGTCGGACTTTACTGGGATCTGGGAAGCTACATTAGCCGAAAAATCGCCAAAGCGGAATGGGGCGACGCCGTGGTCGAGGAGTTGGCGGCCGCAATCGCCCGGGAGTATCCAGGTCAGCGAGGTTTTACTCGAGCCAACCTTTTTCGGATGCGGCAGTTTTTCGAAGCTTACCAAGGGCAGAAGAAAGTCGCACCAGTGGTGCGACAATTGTCATGGAGCCACCATCTCCATATTTTGGCACGGGCCAAGACTTCTGAAGTGCGTGAATTTTATGTCCTCGCAGCGATCCATCAGAAGTGGTCGAAGCGGGAACTCGAACGGCAAATCCGAACCGGGGTCATCTTACGCACTTTTCAGGCCGCCAAGAAAGTCGCACCAGTGGTGCGACAATTAGACCTATCCGCCGCCATGGAGTTCAAAGACGTCTATTCACTAGAATTCCTAGGCCTGACTGCTGATCACTCCGAGGCTGACCTACATAAAGGACTCCTGCGGCACTTGGGGCGGTTCATCACCGAATTAGGCCGAGACTTTTGCTTCGTTGGGTCGGAGTATCCTGTTCAGGTAGGAAATCAGGATTTCGCGATCGATCTAGTGTTTTTCCATCGTGAGCTAACTTGTCTGGTAGCCTTTGAACTCAAGGTTCGGGAATTTCGCCCTGAAGATCTCGGCAAGTTGAACTTTTATCTGGAAGCCCTCGATCGCGATGTCCGGAAACCACACGAACACCCCTCTATCGGCGTACTGCTCTGCGCAACGAAGGACATAGAAGTCGTTGAATACGCCTTGAGTCGCACGCTGTCGCCAACCTTGGTTGCCGAATACCAGACCGCATTACCCTCCAAAGCAGTCCTCCAACGTAAACTCAATGAGCTGTACAATCAGCTCACATCGGGGGCGATCGACCACCAAGATGGTGTATAACTGAGGACATCATTTCCCACCCGGGGAACCATCTCTCCACTTGCTCATTTCTCCGTGAAATAAATTATTTCACGGCGTGAAAGCTTTTTGTCATCGCCGCTTCAGGCAGGATCTGGCGACCGCGTTGACCGGGGCGCACTAAACCATCGGAACAACCTAGGCAAAACCGCGAAACCACACCGAATCGAGACTTTGGCAGTTGGTGATTTGGTCCTCGGACCAAAGTCTCGATCAGTGGGGTGGGTGATATGAATCGGCCTAACGGGTGTTATGGGGCTTGTTTAATGCGAAAAAACTGCCCCACTTGATTCACATCAAACTCTTGGCTGATGGTTTTCTCCGGTGCAACAATGGCTGCTCCGGCGGGTGTCCATGTGTTGAGGTTGGGGGAGGATTCCAGTTGGTATCTCATCCCCGACATCACATCCATGGTGAGACGGACTTTGCCCGCCGCGTTACCGATCCCCAGTGTAAGCCGCACTCCTGCTCTCAAAGGATGCGTAGGATTGCCAAACCGCACTTCCGGTAACGAGGTGTAACCAATGCCCGGGTTGATGATTCTTATGCTGTTCACGATGTTATCAAGCACCGTGGCAACGGCAGTGGCCCCAGAACCGCCTCCTCCGACCAGTCGGACTTCTGGAGGTGTTTTATAGCCAAACCCACCGTCCGTCAGTGTCGCCGCAACCACAAAGCCGTTGACGAGAGAACTCGTTCCTGTGGCGGTTCGCGGAGGGAATGGAGGGGACGCAATCGTGATAGTGGTAGGGCCGGTGTAACCGCTGCCGGTGTTCTGAATGGTGATTGATGTCACCTCACCGTTGAGTTGATTGATGCTGGCGATCGCCGTGGCACCACTGCCTCCCCCGCCAATAATGGTGACGCTGGGGGCGTTTGTGTAACCAGAACCCTTGTCCGTAAGAGTTGCACCCACAACAAAGCCGTTGACCACCTGAAGTGTGGCGGTCGCCAAGCGAACAGGAATGGGAGGAGGGGCGATGATAAGCGTGGGGATGCTGGTATAACCGCTGCCGGGGTTCAGGATGTGATCGCCGTTACCGCACCTTTGCTAATGGTAGCGGTGGCTGTGGCCCCACTACCTCCACCACCGAAAATGGTGATGTTGGGAGCCTCGATGTAATCAACCCCACCATAGGTAACCGTTGCACCCACCACAAAACCATTCACCACCTGAGGTGTGGCAGTCGCTGTCCCCGAAGCAGGTTTGGATTCATAATCATACAACCCTTTGACTTCCTCCTCGGAAAGGGCTCGATTGTAGATGCGAAAGTCGTCCAAACGGCCTTTGAAGAAGTGCGTCCCCTCCGGGTGCGAGCCGAGACGGTAACCCACTTCGTAGTTGTAACCTGATGCGACAGAAATGATCTGTTGCGTATCAACTTGTCCGTTCGAGTAGAGGGTGAAAACTGTCCCGTTTTTAGTAAGCGTCAGATGATACCAAGTTTGGTTTGAATAGTCAGTCTTGGCACCTCTTCTAAAAGGTTCGGTCCAGTTGCCAGTGGCAGGTCCAGCATAATAACCGACTTGGGGTGGACCGTAATGGTACATCAACGACAGACCAGAATCGGGAACGCAGTACAGAATAGACTGGTTTTCCATATTTACGTCATCAGTGCAAAACCAGCCCGAGATCGTGTAACCTGCTTTCCCGATATTAAAAACCGGTTGGGTTACATTTATGGTCGAATTCACTCCAGCAAACTGATACGCACTTGATTGTCGCCCGAAGCGATCTTCGGCTTGAGTGACATTCCCAATGATCTGGCCATTTTTTCCATTGCCAGTTTCATCATTCGCGTTCCCGTTAAACGGGTAATAGGCTACCAACCCATCCCTCAGGAACTCTGGTTCCGACTCAACCTCCACAACACCCCAACAGCGTTCGGGACCCAAGGGTAAATCATTCCAAAACCCTGTGTTCCAAAGGTTCTTCGAGGGAAATGTTTGTACGAAATCTTCATCAAGACCACCATAATTGTCAGGTGCATTCTGAGCCCAGTGAGTATAATCGAGAGGTTGCCCGCTCACCCACTGGAAATTCCCCTCGGATATCGCATCGTTCAGGCCGATCCATAGGCTGCGGTCAGTGTCAGCAAAAGTGGAATAAATCCAGTCCTGCTCCGCCTGATTGTTAATTGTAACCAAGTGCCCACCTAGTGCAACAGCACGGTTCTCAGAATTCGGCCATGAATCCTGCGTAAGCAGGTAATAACTGTGACCGTTGGCGGGGTTGATAATCGGGCCGGCTAGGATTTCCGGTTGAACTTGCGCAGCGGCGGGCAGCGTGAACAGCAACAGGAGCCCTGCTGCGATAAAAAGAGCAAAGACATCTCGACAAATGGTCAGGTTGCCAAGCCTAACTCGAGTGCGGGAGTGCGGGAGTGCGGGAGTGGTCATAATTGAGTTCCTCTGTGGTTAATTGTCATGATGTGTTGATAGTTCTTGTTCGGTTCGGCGCGATGTAGCCCGTTTTTCCAGAGTCCTTGAACCACATCGTGCTTCTATATATAAGAACCGGGGTCGGAGCGGATCCTTACAACATTTCTTTCCTTCGAGAGGAAAAAAGGACGTTTTTTTCCGAATAAGACGCTTTTGGAGGCCTTAGGAGGTGGGACTCAGGTTTTGGGCGACGTCCACACGGCACGCTTTCCATGCGGGAATGGTGCCCGCGAGGGCAGCCAAACTGATCATCACCAATGGTCCCCACCACAGTACTGGATGTCCTTCCCAGTTTTCCAGAACTACGCCCACTTGGGCGCGAAGGATTTCCCCGACTACAGCGAAGATTCCAGCTGATAGGATCAATCCACCCAGCATCCCCACGGTGGCGATGACTAGTCCTTCCATCACGACGGCAGTGAAAATAGTGATCCGACGTGCTCCTAGTGCGCGGAGGATTGCGATTTCTCGACGTCGTTCGTTCATCGAATTGTAAGTGCTGGCTGTGACTGAAGCTACTGCCACGACGGCGACTAATCCCGCGATGAGTTCCAAGATCCGGTCGAACCATCCGATTTTATCGAACAATTGCGCCATGATCCTGCCGATGGGCCATGCCCATGTCAGGCGCGTTCCTTCTTTGTTGTAGGTGCGATCGAGTAGAAAACCGGCGGTTGCGTTCCCTGCTTTGAGTCTAACAAGGACAGCACTCAATTCTTCCGGAGCTTTGTCACTATGACCCGTCATGTATTGGATTCCCTCCAGCGGAATCCATACCACGCGATCCGCAGGGGTGTTCGACGGTTTTAAGATGCCTACGACGACGTATTCATCCTCGTGTTCGTGGCCTTTGGTATCGGTCAACCCGTGTGAAGGATGGAGGGAATCCCCCGGTTTTAGCCCGAGTTTTTGTGCCACGAAACTGCCCACCACAGCCTCTCGATTGTTGGGATCAAAAAATCGCCCTCCTTCCTGAAAACTATATCGGAGACCGGGTCGGTATTCGCTGCGTGTGAAGAAATCGAGGCTAGTTCCCACGACTCGGTAACCTTTGAGATTGTCTCCGAGTGCGAGGGGAACGGCAAGATCCACGTGAGGATGGTTTTGTATCTCTAAAAAGTCTTCAACTCGCAGGTTTCCAGAGGATTCTTCCAGATGGAAGATGCTATTCAAGACGAGCTGCAGCTTGGAACCTCTTGCCCCAAGCACGGCGTCGAATCCGGCGTCCATTCCGGTGAAGGTGCGGCGGGTTTGATCCTGAAGAATCCAGACCGAGAGCAACAACGCCCCTGCCAACGCGATGGAAAACGCCGTTACAGCGGTTGAAAAAGCATGCTGCCGCAGACTCCGCCAAACAATTTGTAGCATGCTCATAGCGTGGCGGTGGGAACCCCGTTGGCTCGGTTGAGTTGATGGAAATCGAGCCGTTCATCGAACTGACTGAGCATCGCAGGGTCATGGCTTACCCACAGCAATGCGGTGCTTTCTTCGCGACATATTTCGCGCACTAGGCGCAAGGCGGCGGCGGCGTGGACGGCATCTAGGTTGCCGGTTGGTTCATCGGCTAGGACCAGTTTTGGACGGTTTGCTAACGCCCGAGCTACTGCCACTCGTTGTTGTTGACCCACGGAGAGCTGGCGTGGGTAATAGTCCATCCGACTGGTTAACCCCATCCGCTCCAACAATCGATGCGCTCGACCTCGGTCAGGTCCGGGGCCAAAACTCATCCCTAAGAGGACATTCTCCAAACAGGTATAGCCTTGGAGCAAATTGAACGTCTGAAAAATGGTGCCAATTTTTGTGGCGCGGAGCCGATCCCGCGCCGAACTAGAGAGGGTCGTCATTTCGATCTCGTCCAAAGTGATGCGACCCGAATCCGCACTGAGAATCCCGGAGATTAAATGCAAAAATGTCGTTTTGCCTGAACCACTTGATCCGCGCAGAGCCAATTCTTGTCCCTCCCGGATAGTAAAATGCGGGACATCGACCACGCAGGTCGATCGACCCTCTGGATC
>SXQI01000196.1 GCA_005793025.1 Verrucomicrobiales bacterium | reverse complement strand
GAATCAAAAAAACTCTGTCATTCGCCAAAACATCCCTACGCTCAAGCGTTACTTTCCGCTGTCCCAGTAGTGGATTCACAGTCCAAACGCCCACGAATACTCCTTGGAGGCGATGTGCCTTCACCGATTCATCCGCCGAGTGGTTGTCCCTTTCATCCTCGTTGTCCCGTGGCAGAAGCGCGTTGTAAAACCGAGGTTCCCCTCCTCCGAGAAGTCGAGCCGGGGCGATCGGTAGCCTGCCATTTGGCTAGGTAGGTTCAAGTGATCTATTTCCCTCTATTGCTGAACGACCTCAAACTCAGCTTGATGTTCCAATCGTTTTTTTCCAAGGCAGTGCGAGCAGTGATTATTTCACATTGATTGAGTTGCTGAACGATGCGGATAGCACGGTCGCGGAGCTTCACATTGGATGGCTTGAGATCAACCATTAGATTGCTCAGAACTTTGCCAAGCCGAACCATGGTGAGCGTCGTGATGATGTTGAGAATAAGCTTGGTCGCTGTGCCCGCCTTCAATCGAGTGGAGCCCGTCAAGATTTCTGGACCTACGGCTGGAGCGATCAGAACGTCAAATTTGTGATCCAGTTTTTTTAAGCGTGGATTGAAGCAGAGCAAGACCGTCTTTGCTCTCCGCGCTTTAGCCTCGCTCAAGGCTCCCCAAACGAACGGCGTAGTTCCGCTCGCCGCGATACCGATAACGACATCTCCAGCTCGAACTCCGCGAAATCGTGCTGCCTCAGCCCCTGCCCCGGAGTTATCCTCCGCACCTTCCTTGGCCTTCCAAAGAGCTTCGAATCCTCCAGCGATTATTCCTTGAACCTGTTCAGGGTGGGTTCGAAAAGTAGGTGGACATTCACTGGCATCAAGCACTCCAAGACGTCCGCTGCTGCCAGCACCAAAGTAAAACAGGCGACCTCCATTTTTTAGCGACTGGGTGGTGAATCTTACAACCCGTGCGATTTTGTCTTTTTCAGCGGCGATGGCGTTCGGCAAGGTGGCATCCTCCTCGAGGAAAAGCTCGATCGCAGCCTCCACACTCAGCTTGTCGAGATTGAGTGATCGCGGATTGCGTTCCTCTGTGAGGCTAGTTGATGTCTCGGGTTGTGTCGCAGGATTTGAGGGCTGCAGGTTCTGGGGTGAGGGGACTGGAGAAACTCGGGAGGGGTCAAACACGGCGCGGGCCAACTGAATTGCGCCCCAAGCGCCCTCTCGTTTTTCCGTGATAATACGGACTTGTGGGGACTGCGAACGGATCAGGCGACCAACCTTTTTTGCGAATGCAGGTTGTTTGCTAAACACGCTGCCCCGTAAGGCGATCTCGACGGGCGCCGATTTTTTTGAGATCCGATTGAGACAGGCCAACGCATCTTTGGCGAGTGTCGCTGCCGCCCCTTGGAGAATATCCCTAGCGATTGGATCACGTCCTGCGGCCTCCTCAAAAACAAGCTCTGCCAACGCAGCCACCTGATCCTTGGTCGCGCTTTGTACCCAAGGGATTAAATCGTCAGGACGATTCAAGAGCAACTCTCGAAGAATGGACTGACCTAGGCGAGACCATTTGCCATCGCGATCGAAGTAATACACCACAGCTTTCAGTGCGCGTAGTCCTATTTCGTAACCGCTTCCTTTGTCGCCGAGGATATGACCCCAGCCACCTAATTTGGTAGTGCGACCCGTCTTGCTTCGACCATAGCAGCAAGATCCTGTGCCGCTGATGACGACAACCCTTGCGATGTTTTTTTTGGGCGCATCTGCGAGTAGTGCGGTTTCCAAATCATGAGAAAGATTCAGAGGAACAGCGGGCCAGATTCCGCCCAAAATGAGGCGGAGCCGTCGCTCATCTTCCTGATCACGAAGGCCCGCCATCCCCATTCCTATGGAATTTGGTTGGGGACAAAAAACTGCGATTTCTTGGAATAGTTCCGACAACTGCCGGTCGCTCAACAAACGGTGATTGCCCGGACCAAACTCAGCGCGGCGCAGACATTGACCATCCACGGTGGTGCATAAGGCAACGGTGCGGGTTCCTCCGGCTTCGATCCCCAACAAGGTCGCGGGGGTTATTACACACTTCATGGCTTCCATCGCTACTGTAGGCTGGTAACCTTGCGCAAGGATGGATTTGGCTTTTCCATCGTAGCCGCTATCTTGGAAACAATGGCGGATGGCCAATCACCCTTCCCATGACATCTATTGAAACTGAGATTCTATCGTCCTTAAACGAATTAGACACTTTGGTGCGCAACTTGGCCACGGCAAATCCAAAACCAGATTTGCTGCCGGTGTTCTCGCGGCTCGATCAATTGACACGCCAACTCCCGCCCACGAGTGACCCATCACTGTTGCATTATATGCACAAAAAAAGTTACGAGAAAGCCCGGCTATGGTTGGAAGGACGTGATGCTGATAACCAACGTGGATCGTGCCTCCGTTGACCATGTTTATTACGGATACCATTGTAGCTATTTCGACGCCGATCGGCGAAGCGGGCTTGGCCGTGGTACGAGTGTCGGGTCCCAACGCGTTGACCGTGGCGGATCGAGTGTTCACCCCGGTTGGCAAATCATCGCTACAGCCTTCATCGGCGGCGACCCATACGATTCATTACGGTCATATCGTACGCGATGGTTCACGAGTCGATGAAGTATTGCTCAGTGTTTTGAGAGCTCCGCGCACCTTCACGCGAGAGGACATGGTGGAGGTGAGCTGTCATGGCGGTCTGCTACCCGCCAAGCTGGTGTTGGATACAATCCTTGCCGGAGGAGCTCGATTGGCTGAACCCGGTGAATTCACCAAACGTGCTTTTCTTAACGGTCGCATCGACCTTGCTCAAGCCGAGGCTGTGGCGGATCTGATTCATTCTCGCACTGAATTAGCACTCTCTGCAGCACATGAACAGTTGGCTGGACATTTGTCGCGACGCATCGAGCAACTTCGAGATGATCTCACCCGAACCCTAGCTCACGTCGAAGCCCATATCGATTTCCCTGACGAAGATATTCTCCCTGATACGCGTAGCCGTTTGGTTGGCCGACTTGAGAAGGCAGCCATATTCATTGAAGAATTGTTACGGACAGCTCCAGAAGGCCAGTTGTTGAGACGCGGGGTGCGAGCCGCGATCGTAGGTCGTCCCAATGCAGGAAAGTCCAGCTTACTCAACCAACTGCTAGGGCATGATCGAGCGATTGTTTCTCCAATCGCCGGAACCACCCGTGACACCATCGAGGAGACCGCGAACATCCGCGGGATACCCGTGATCTTTATTGATACGGCAGGTCTTCGTGAAGCCAGCGACTCCCTTGAAGCGGAAGGGGTCCGACGAAGTAAAGCGACACTCGAGAAAGCAGAGCTGATCTTGCATGTTGTTGATGCCACAGAACCCATTACCGACAAGGATTGGCGATTGCTTGAGGACAGCGTGAATAAGAAACGCATTGTCGTCCGAAACAAAATTGATCTCGCGAGAGACACGGTCTGGAATGATTCTTTCGGCATTACTGCGATTTCCGTTTCAAGCCTGACTGGGGAAGGGTTGGAGACGCTGAAAGACACCATAAAATCCTTGTTGTGGTCGGGTGGGGTTGGCGGTGAGATGTTACAGGTGATGATCAACTCACGCCATCAGGAGGCACTGAGGAGGGCACATTTTTCCACCACTCATGCCACGGATGCGCTCAGAAATGATCAGTCCCTAGAGTTGGTCGCGTTGGACTTGAGGATTGCTTTCAATGCTGTTGGAGAAATCGTCGGAAAAACTACCACCGAAGATTTACTCGACTCCATCTTCAGCCAGTTTTGCCTTGGGAAGTAACTGTTGCGCGGGATCATCGTTTGAGTAGAAATGGTGGACCATTCATTCGGGTCGCATTCATTCCCTCATCAGCAACCATAAAGGTTACCGCACCCGTATCAATCGTGAACCACACGGGGGAGTTTTGTTGAGCCAACCGCTCACGCAGTTGCCTTGAACCTTGAGCGCGCACCGGGAAATCTCCGCTCGCAACCACGATCAATTTTGGGCGCACAGCTTTCAGCAAATCATCAATGAATGGTTCATCTTGCTCGGGTATTCCACCAATCAACACATCTGCTTGAAGGTCAGATTCCCGAGCCAATAATTGGCGTTGGCCGATTCGTCCAAGATCAGGAAGGACCAACAGCCGCCAGCCTTGCCATCGGGTTCGTAGAACCAAACTCTTGTCGTCAGCTCGGCCCTGTTTTTCGCCGATCAGAGGATGCAATACCTCCCAACCGTGCCAATTCGAGCCTCGGCTCAGGTACCGCCATGTTGGATCACTCCAATCAAGTTCTGCCAACATTCTCTGGTATTCACGCGAGATAAATTTCACATCAGGAATTCCGATTTCTGGAATCGAGAAGGACTCCCTCAAAAGATCCGCACCTTGCACATGGTGGAGATCGCCGTGACTCAAGAGCAGAGCCGAAATGGAATCCACACCTTGGGCATGGAGGTAAGGTTGCACCAGAGTCGCTACGGTAGACTCCGTACCAGCATCGAATAACAAATCTACTTTGTTTCCCAAGTTATGGGAATGAATCACACCTGCCGCGCCGGGAAGAATAGTGATCCTCGCCTTTGCTATCTCAGAATTATGTTGAATCACCAGATAGCTCGTACAAATGACCCATGGCAAAATCCAAATACGCCAACGGCAACGAAACTCTGAGAAACCCAACCCTGCCAAAACCAAATAATAACAGGCCATCAACGGCCAATCCCAGTCAGCAGCGAACCAACTCCCCCACCGTACCTGCGCTGCTGTCTCACTTACCCAGATCATGGCAGACATGAAAAACCATGTTGTGTGGTTAAAAACCTCCGCCAAACCAGACGACCATGCACCCGTGAGCAAACTGAGCAAGCCACTTACCAATGCAACACTGCTGAGAGGTACCACGATCAAATTGCT
>SXQI01000195.1 GCA_005793025.1 Verrucomicrobiales bacterium | reverse complement strand
AGAGACATCGCGGTGCCGGGTTGGCCATCGGCGAGCGTGATCTCCAGACCTAACATCAAACCACGTCCGCGTGCACTTAAAGTCCAGCGTGGGTTATCGAGCTCGTGAGCCAAGCTCTTCAATGCTTCGAGAGTCGTCTGGCCTTTGCGTGCGCTTTCTTGGACAAGATTGCCTGTCGTCAGTTCCTGAATTTGAGCAAGAGCCATCGCACAACCCACGGGATGCCCAAGAAATGTGCTGGTATGGATCGCCTCTCCTTGTGACTCTGGCCAAGCTGAATCCATTAATTCCGCACGACCGACACAGGCCGAGAGCGGAAAACCTCCCGTCAACGCCTTGCCAAGGCAAATCAAATCGGGCACAACCGCCGAATGTTCGCAGGCAAACCAACTCCCAGTCCTGCCAAATCCTGTGTAGATTTCATCAACGATCAACAATGTCCCGTATTGATCACAGGTTGTTCGCAGCCGCTTTAAAAAGCTGGAGGGTGGAATGCGGATCCCACCACGAGCCTGTATGGGCTCTAAAAGAACCGCACCAATGGTTCGCGTCGCCAAACAACATTCGACCTGCGTCATGGTCTCCTCGAGTTCAGCTTCGCTTGCCGGAAAAGGGAGAGACTCTCCGAAGCCGCCCAGTTGAGAGACAAACGGGTCACGGAACAGGCTGCGAGAGGTTGCATTCAAAGTGCCATAACCTAACCCGTGGTAACCTCCAGAAAATGCAAGAACGCCCCTACGACCTGTTGCCAACATCGCCGTTTTCAACGCAACCTCGACCGCCTCGAAGCCAGAATTACAAAACACGGTTTTGCCTTCGGTTTGAGACCATCTTCCGAACGTAATACCGCTCAATCTTGCTGCCAACTGAGCTTTGAGTGAGTGCGGATGGACATCCCCCATCGCGTGCAACAATCGACCCATCTGCGCCTGACCAGCAGCAACCACTCTGGGGTTGGCATGTCCTGCGGCAGCGACGCCGAACGCCGCCGTTAAATCGAGGTATTCCTTCCCTTCGAGATCCCAAACCTGAGTTCCTGCGGCCCGATCCCAGACCACTGGCCACGATCCATCCGGATCTAGAAAAGTGACATTCCTAGATTCGAATCGTCGCAGTTGATCGAAAACTTGTTGAGTGGCGGTCATTATGAATGTTCGATCCAGCTCACACGCCGCGCTCGTCGGGTGGCCAAATGAATTTATGCATCTGTAATTGGAACCTCACGGGTAATGAGTCGGCCACGATTCTTTCGACCAATTGCTGACGAGTGATCGGCCCATGATCCAAGGGGATCTGTTTCAAAGAAGGATCACGTTGGTGAGGTTGAAGCGGCGCGACCCATGAAAAAAGTACGGGACAGATCGAGCTCAATCTGTGCTGTGCAATTTGTTCCTTAGCCCATTCGTAATCTTGTAAGGTTCCAATCACAAACTTGACCTCGTCGGTTGGTTTTAAGAGTGAAATGTTCTCTAAACGATTCCGGGAGGACTCACCACTGCTGGGACATTTCAAATCCATGATGCGATGGACGCGTGCATCAACCACTCCGATATCCCACGCCCCACTTGTTTCCACGAGAACCCTAAAACCTCGATCGCACAAGGTTCGCATTAGGTCGGAGGAGCGGGGTTGCATCAGCGGTTCTCCGCCCGTCAGCTCGATCAAGGGGAGTTTTCCTTCATGAGCCCCATCCGAATAACTTGCTGCCAGCACCTCAACTTTTTTCAAAATTTCATCGATCAGCATCCGTTGACCTTGAGTGAAGGCGTAAGCCGTATCACAATATGAGCACCGTAAATTGCAGGCCGTGAGCCGAATAAAAATACAAGGCAAGCCTGCAAAGGTACTCTCCCCTTGCACGCTAATGTAGATTTCGTTGACCACCAAAGTTTCCGCCATGGGATGGAACAATTAACCGAATTAAGGAGTCGAGGGAAGGATAACGGTAATCCTCTGGGTGGATTCTGTCCGCATCGAAGGGCTGTTCTGCTTGGGTTTCAGCCGACGAAGAGTAACATGGCGGTGTGCAGAATTCATTCTTTGATCCGGGAATTCGTCGAGCGGAACTTGTGGAAGACCTTTTCGCAACCATCGCCCCTCGATACGATTTGATCAACGATCTCCAAAGCTTCGGAATGCACCGACTCTGGAAACGTCGGTTGGTGAAAGAGGGCATGATCGATCAAGGGCTGGAGGTGCTGGACCTCTGCTGCGGAACAGGGGACGTTTCGTTTCTCTTGGCTGCAGCAGGGGCTAGGGTCACCGGTTGTGATTTCAGCGAGGCGATGCTCAAAGTGGCTCGTCAACGTCAGAAAGATGATTCAATCCGATTCGTCCAGTGCGACGCGCTCAAGATCCCCGTCGCAGATGCTTCGTTCGACTTGGTTACCATGAGTTATGGCTTAAGGAACTTGGCTGATTGTGGTGAGGGGTTGCGTGAAATTTGGCGGGTCCTCCGACCCGGTGGGAGAGTTCTGATTTTGGATTTTGGAAAACCCCCGCAACCTATTCTAAGGGCAGTTTACTTTGCCTATTTGCGAAGGTTGGTTCCTGTTTTCGGCCGGTTATTTTGTGGCAACGAGGCCACACACGCATACATCTACGAATCGCTCCTCAATTATCCCGCGCAGGAAGGTGTGGATGCCCTACTCACCGAGCTAGGGGCCGATTGGTCAGAAATAGTTTATCTTTTCGGAGGCATGATGACCATCAACCACGCCCGTAAACCTTGGTTGAGCACCGTTGAGGGCAGTCTCAACGGGGTTTAGTGACGATAACTTTAAAGAATTGTTTCGGACTATTGGTCAGTAAACGCAGGGAGAGTTCGGCAGGATCAAGCTGGTTGGTTTGCGAGGGGTAATCTAACCAAGACAATAAATTTGTTGAGAATTGCAGATGATACTGATGGCCCGATTCCCGGACGTAGTAGAGTTTCAACCGGTTTGAGGTAGGCTCCAATTTTGATGCGACAACCAACCCATTGACCATCGGACGGACTGCACCTGCAGAGAAACTCCTAGCCTGATGCGAGGGGCTTTGTCGGAACATTGGCCAATCTGAATCGGCAGCTCCTCCATAACTGTTGCCAGCGATGGCGTAAAAGTATCCGTTCACAGAGCCAGTGTAGATGGTGCCATCTTGTCCGATAATCGGCGAGGCATACATATCGTCCGTGGTCTCCAGTCGCCAACGTTCCTTGCCAGTGTTCGCGTCCACAGCATAGAAAATATTGTCATCGGATCCGAAATAAAGAATCCCATCGCGGCCCAATGCCGGTGACGAACGTAACCAATAACCCGTCTTAAACTCCCATTTTTGTACCCCAGTTTTTGAGTCTCGAGCATACATCGAGCCATCATAAGAACCGTGATACAGAGTCCCATCCGGACCCAAGACGGGTGAGGAATAAATGGAACCGCGAACGGTGGCTGTCCACAAAGTTGCCCCTGTGAGTCCGTTAAAGGCGCGCATGACCCCGGCGTTATCCCCGATATAGACCGTTCCGTCGCGTCCAATGGCAGGCGAGCATTGGCAATGCGCCGCATAAGCGGACCAAACCTTTGTCCCTGTCTCCCCATTGAGTGCATAGATTTTATCGTCGTCAGATCCTACATAGATATTGCCATTCGGTCCGATAGCTGGACAGGACCAGACACGATCGCCGGTGACGAATTCCCACCTCTTGCGACCCGTGGATGTTTCCAATGCGTAAATGGAGTGGTCTAAACTTCCAAAATAGACTAGCCCGTTGGTCCCAACCGCAGGGGAGGAATGGATTTGATCCCGCGTAGGAAACAACCATCGAACCTTTCCAGAAACGGCGTGCAGGCCGTAGAAATTAGAATTGTAACACCCCACATAAATGCCGCCCAATCCATCTAATGCTGGCGAAGATCTTATCCAGTTTCCGAGAAAAGTTTTCCATTTCAGTGTTCCGGATTT
>SXQI01000021.1 GCA_005793025.1 Verrucomicrobiales bacterium | reverse complement strand
TCGCAAGGTCGGTAAACAGCTCGCTCATTTCCATGCCTGCGGAAGCGATCGCGGAACTCCCGGCAATGATCATATCGATTGGAAGCCCATCATCGCCGCGCTGAAGGGCGTGGGGTACAAAGGTGACGTGGTAATCGAATCCTTCACAACCGATGTGAAGGTGATTGCTCGAGCAGCTGCAATTTGGCGACGGATGGAACCTACAACCGAAGAAATCGCGGTTAAAGGCGTGAAGTTTTTAAAGAAAGCATTGGCTGCCTAGGTTTCTATTCAGATTGTTCAGACCGCCGAGCAAGTTGCTCGGCGTTTTTTTTGTCGAAGACTCAACAAAACTCGCTACAGAATTCGTCCTACGCGCTGCAACAACTGTCCTGTTTCGATGATCCACCAGCCCAACGCATCTCCGAAACCGGGTTGTCCTGTGAGGATTGGTAACGCGATAAGCAATGCGCCGAAATTTCCGAGCCAAATCACCATACTGGAAAAAAGCCACCCATGGTCTGTAATGTCGCTCTGGCGGGTTCTCAGAATAAAAAGCGTCAGGGTCACGTGGAACGCATAGGCTGCCCCTAACAAAAAATGGAATACCCAATGGAACCTGTGCCAGTTCCAAATAAGATTACCGATCAAGAAAACCACGGCCACCATCACGGCATAAAGTGGAAAGAAATAAGGTGCGAGAGAGATTAAGAAGTTTGTTTTTGTAATGATGACATGACCACCCTTAGCCGTGGCCTTGAAGTGTTTGACCTTCCCTCCGAACGCCCAAGTCCAGAGTGCATGCGTGAGTTCATGCCCAAAAACGTAGATCCACATTGGTTTGGGGAGCAGAAGGAAAACTACCACCCAACAGGCCATTCCGGCTGATAAGGAAACCCAGACTTGTGTCGATTCGCCAGAAGCACGCAAAATCCGCAACAACGTTGGCAATGCGGCGACCGCCAAGGGCAGTAAAAACAACCCGATTATAAATTTAAAAAACTTCGGCATGTGCTGACCCAGATCCCGTTTCGCATGATTCTAACGGAGAGTCTTCCATTGTCGAACCGCCCTGTTTTTGTGACAATCAATTCACATGAATCGCATACGCCTTTTATCTGAGCAAGTGGCGAATCAGATTGCGGCGGGTGAGGTTGTGGAACGACCTGCAAGCGTGGTCAAGGAATTGGTGGAAAACGCGCTCGATGCAAAATCGACGCGTATCACGGTCGAAATCCAGGCCGGTGGCCGAAGTTTGATCCGGGTTTCCGACGATGGGATCGGCATGAGCAAGGACGATGCTTTGATGTGTCTCGAACGCCATGCGACCAGCAAAATCCAAAGCGCACAGGATTTGCAAACCATCGCAACCATGGGGTTCCGAGGAGAGGCAATGCCCAGTATCGCGAGCGTCAGCCGAATGATGGTCACTTCTCGAGAGCGAGATTCTGAATCACCAGAGGCCTGCCAAATTGTCATTCACGGCGGGAAAATTCTGGAAGTCAAAGCAGCTGGAGGAAGCCCCGGCACGACGATCGAAGTGCGATCACTTTTTTACAACATCCCCGCACGCCGGAAATTTCTGAGGAGCGATCCCACGGAAACCTCGCACATCCAGCATTATCTCACCCTTGCAGCCTTGGCTTATCCGGAAGTGGGCTGGACGTATGTTCTGGACGGCAGAGTAATCTGGCAAATACCAGCGATGGACATTGCAGAGCCTCTGCAATCGTTGAGAGCCCGGATGACCGAATTAATGGGCAACGGGCTCCAATTGGTGCCAGTTGACTATCGGACCGAGTTTACAGCCGTTTCAACGCTCGACGGCAACGATGAAACTGAGCCTCCGCAGGGTTTTAGGGTCTGGGGCTGGATCGGAGCACCCGGGGTTTCCAGAGGAACTCGTGAGGATCAACATCTATTCGTGAACCGTCGCCCGGTGGATAACCGGGGACTGAATTTCGGATTAATGGAGGGATACCATACAGCCTTGATGAAGGGGCGATATCCAGTCTGCTGTTTATTCCTTGAGATCGACCCCAGCGAAGTGGACGTCAACATCCATCCCTCAAAACGGGAAGTCAAATTCCGCCATGAAAGCTGGGTGCGCCGAGCAGTCGGCGAAGCAGTGCGGACAGCATTGCTCGATTTCCATAGCGAATCATCCCCGGCAATAATCAGTCCAAATGCGACGCCACAACCCGATGGAGCATTCCTTCGGAAGACTCCCGAGTCGGTGGCGGTGACGGATCCATCGACTGCTCGCCTTCCGATAACACCCGAACTGCGACTCCAAGGAGAAACGACCATTCAACCCTTGGCAACGCCACCGCTTTTTCCGTGGCCCGATCGCCTCAGTAGTATTCAGGCTCCTTCAGGGTTTGAATCGAATTCAGCAATCGGAGTGCTGCCACCCCCTTCCCCAACGGTTGTCCCGTTGCTCCAAATACCGTTGAGAATTCTTGGCGTCATCAGCCGATTGTATGTCGTCCTCGAATCGGATCGTGGATTGGTTCTGTTGGATCAGCACGCCGCCCATGAGCGGATTCTTTTCGAACAAATGTTGCATCGCCTTGAGGAAGGGGGCATGCCATCTCAACGTTTATTGCTCGCGGAGACAGTGGAGCTTTCGCCCAAGGACGCCAACTTTGTCCGTCAACACTTGTCAACTCTAGTGCGGATGGGGATCGGGTTAAGTGAATTCGGCGAGCGCACCTTCCTCCTAGATGGTTTGCCTCCGTTTGCCCGTGTAAACAATGCCCGCATGTTCGTCATCGAATTGATCGACGCGCTAAAGATGGCTGGCCAAGAAGTCAACACATGGCGTTTAGGGGAACACATGGTGGCGAAAACTGTCTGTCGCCATGCCGTGAAGGCAAACGACCTCCTTGTTGGGCCAGAACTTGAAAAGCTCGTGGACGACCTCCGCCAATGCCAGATGCCTTATACCTGCCCGCACGGACGGCCTACCTTGATCGAAATGAATCTACGCGAATTAGAAAAAAAATTCGGACGCATTCAATAAAAACTCCCTCACTCATCAAATGAAAAAGTTACTCCATCTGTCTTGGGTTCGCTCGGTGATCAGCCTATGTTGCATGGGAGTGACTGTGAACGCCGAAACAATTCCTGTAAGCATCGCGCTCGAAGCACCTCTAAACTATCAAGTTTTCCAGCGATCGTCCGCTGGCTCAGGATCGGTGATTGTGGCTGGAACACTCCAATTCAACCAAGCCGTAAGCAGCACCGTGGAGCTTCAGGCTCGGGTATTGGGTGAATCTCGGACCGGGATACTTCCCGGAACTTGGCAACGGTTGCCCTCAGATTCAAGGGTCAGCCGCTTCAAAGGACATCTACTAGCACCAGCAGGGGGCTGGTATCGATTGGAATTGCGAGTTCTTATCGGAAACAAAGCTGTCTCCACCAACACTGTCGAGCACGTCGGGGTGGGTGAAGTTTTTGTCATCGCAGGGCAGTCCAACTCGGCGAACCACGGCGAAGGCCGTCAAAACCCCAAGAGTGGCTCGGTGACGGCATTTGATGGACGTGGGTGGCGGTTGGCTGAGGATCCTCAGCCGGGTGCCAGTGGAGACGGTGGCAGTTTTATTCCTGCGTTTGGAGATGCTCTCAGCCAGAAACTGGGCGTGCCGATCGGCGTGGTGTGCTTAGGAGCAGGTGGGACGAGTGTGCGTGAATGGTTACCCAAAGGGGACACCTTCGCTTCCCCGCCGACCACGTTCGCAAACACGATCGCCGTGGGAGATGGCCTTTGGGCAAGTTCCGGTGGCCTTTTTGATCGCTTAGCCAACCGGATGAAAGAACTCGGGCCGCAAGGGTTTCGCAGCGTTTTGTGGCATCAAGGCGAATCCGATTCGCAACAGGCGGATGGTCACAATATCTCACCCAAAAAATACGCGACTTACTTGCAGCGAATCATCGAAGCCAGCCGCCAATCCGCTGGTTGGTCAGCACCATGGTTCGTTGCGCAAGCGAGTTATCACACGCCAACCGCAACAGGTTCACCTGACCTCCGAGCGGCGCAGATGGGCCTCGTCCAAGCGGGTATCGCCCTCGCAGGTCCCGATACCGATGCGTTGACAGGAGATCTCCGAGATAGCAATGGTCAAGGCGTCCACTTTAGCGGGAAAGGGTTACAAAAACATGGCGAGATGTGGTCTCAGGTCGTGAGTTCTTGGATTGAATCTCAAACAAAAACCCGCCCAAAACAGGCCAAAACCATCACTTTGGAATCTGATGTCCCCACATTTATTCTCCCCGAAGTCCTCGTCTGCGAAGACGGCACCAAGGTGACCAATCGGTCGGTTTGGCAAGACCGAAGGCGGCCAGAATTATTGCGGATGTTCGAACGAGAGGTTTATGGGAAAACGTTGCTGGGTCGCCCCGAGGTTTTGAAATTCGTTCTACGCGAGCAAAAACCGGATGCCCGTGACGGTAAAGCAACGCGCCTCAGAGTCGGTGTCCTCTTCGAAGGCACTGAACAAGGTCGCCAAATGGAGTTGTTAGTTTACCTCCCCAACAAGGTCGCAGGACGTGTCCCCCTCTTTTTAGGGCTCAATTTCGACGGCAACTACACCATAACGGAGGAAACCGATATCCCTGTTCCTCGCCATTTTGTGAAAGGGTTAAGCCCGAACCGGGTAACCAATAATCTGGCCACGGAATCCTCACGAGGATCTCTGCGAGCTTTATGGCAGATCGACCAGGTTCTAGATCGCGGTTATGGCTTGGTCACTGCGGGTTATGGGGAAATCGAACCTGACGATCATGGGAATTGGAGAAAAGGCCCCCGTGGCCTTGCGACCCAACCCGGTCCTGAGGATTGGGGAACCATCGGAGCTTGGGCTTGGGGTTTGAGCCGAGCAATGGACTACCTCGAGACCAATCCTCGCGTGGATTCCAAACGAGTCGCCCTGATCGGTTTCAGCCGTCTGGGAAAAACAGCCCTTTGGTGTGCGGCACAAGATGAACGGTTTGCCATGATTGTTTCCAACGAATCAGGCGCAGGCGGTGCTGCTCTGAGTCGTCGTATTTTTGGAGAAACTGTCGAGAATTTAGCCACCGGCTTGGGCCATTGGTTTGCACCCAATTTTGCTCAGTTTATACAACGCGAGAATTATTTATCGGTTGACCAACACGAGTTGATCGCGCTTCTGGCTCCTCGCCCAGTCCTCATCACCAGCGCGCAGGAAGATTTGTGGAGCGATCCCAAGGGCGAATTCCTAGGGGGACTCCACGCGAGTCCTGTTTATCACCTCCTCGGAGTCGAAGGGGTAACCACTCAAGAATGGCCTAAACCCAACGAATTGTTGAATAGCAGAGTCGGATACTTTTTACGTTCTGGAGCCCACAGCGTAACCGCCGCCGACTGGCAGGCGATGCTTTCCTTCGCTGATAAACATCTCTTGGTTCCGTCCAAACCTCAGCCCTAGGTACGAAAGCTTTTATTGGTGTGAATCCGATTCTTTTTCTGGCGTCAGATAGAACGAGTTGCTACTTTTAAACCACTCATATGAACATGCTTTTGCGTTTGTTTTCATTCCTCCTCCTTATCTCCACCCTTATTAACCCCACCCGGTCGCAAGCCGCTGATTCCGATGGGGATGGTTTCAAACCAATCTTTAACGGTAAAGATCTTAACGGTTGGGAGGGAAACACCAATTTTTGGTCGGTTAAGGATGGTATGATCCAAGGGCAGACTACTCCGGAAAACCCAACGAAGGGGAATACGTTTCTTATTTGGCGGGCTGGAACTGTGGATGATTTTGAGTTTCGTTGGTCGTTCCGGATGGTAGGAGGGAATTCCGGCGTGCAATACCGCAGCAAAGACTTCGGAAACCATGTGGCTGGAGGTTACCAAGCC
>SXQI01000194.1 GCA_005793025.1 Verrucomicrobiales bacterium | reverse complement strand
GCGGCGATCATGAAGAGTTCCACTCTTACCCAAAGTAACCATCTTCTCTGCCACCGGGCGAACGGCTTTGGCCTTTG
Organism: Verrucomicrobiales bacterium; assembly: GCA_005793025.1. Lineage (GTDB taxonomy): Bacteria > Verrucomicrobiota > Verrucomicrobiia > Limisphaerales > SXQI01 > SXQI01. Next base: position 14,450 of record SXQI01000194.1, on the reverse strand, counting down.
CCAAAGTGGTCGTAATGCGCTTGTGCAAGATCAGGCTGCAAACCATGTTAGCCAACATCGCTTTGCGATGGGACGAGGTGCGGCCCAACTTGGCCGTGCGTTTTAAATGTCTCATGGAGAGTAGTTCGGATTAAACCACCTTATTTGGATCTTCCTTGGGCGAATCCAACAAGGCTGGATCGATATTCATTCCCAAAGATAAACCAAGGCTGGTCAACTTTTCTTTGATTTCGTTCAGTGATTTTTTACCAAAATTCCGGTACTTCAACATCTCAGCTTCGGTCTTCATCGCCAATTGGCCAACCGTGGTGATGTTCGCGTTGTTCAAACAATTCGCGGCACGAACGCTCAGCTCGATTTCGTTCACGCTCATGTTCAGCAACTTGCGGAACTTAGCGCGCTCGTCATCCTGTTTGTCCTGCACTTCTTCGAATTCGACAGCGTTCTTATCGTAACCAACAAACACATCAAGGTGATGCTGTAAAATCGCACAGGACTGCGTCAAAGCATCATCAGGTGTAATTCTGCCATCAGTCCAGATCTCAATAATCAGACGATCATAATCAGTCCGTTGACCCACACGCGCACTCTCGACACCGTATCGAACACGAGTGACAGGTGAAAACAGCGAATCGATCGCGATGACGCCAATCGCTTGATCAACCTGCTTATTATCAACACCAGAGCAAAAACCACGTCCCACACGAACCTGAAGCTCCATCTCGAACTTCTTCTTCTTGTCCAAGGTGCAAATCAATTGCTTCGGATTAACAACCTCAACTCCTGCGGCTAATTTAATGTCGCCAGCAGTCACTTCACCATCCTTGTTCACCGAAAGCATCAAAGTCTGCTGCTCGCGACTTTGTGAGGTGAAAAGAACTTTCTTCAAATTCAGAATGATGTCTGTCACATCCTCCACCACGCCGTCAACCGTCGTGAACTCATGCATCGCCCCATCAATCCTGATCGAGGTAATCGCAGCTCCCTCTAACGAGGAAAGCAAAACCCGACGAATCGAGTTACCAATCGTGTGCCCGTAACCTGTTTCAAACGGTTCCGCCACAAACTTTGCATAAGTTGTGGTTGCGGTAGCTTCATCTTTGCTCAACCGCTTCGGCATCTCAAATCTTCCTAAACGCACTGCCATATGAACTATTACTTTCTGCAATTTTAAACTGGCTGGTTCTCCGACTTCCCGAACCGGATCCCCAACCCATATAATTGCTATGCTTCAAATCGAAAATGGCGAGCTTAACTAGCACGCCACCTCCGACAAAAGCGATTGGTTGACTAACGGGAATAAAACTCGACGATCGCTTGTTCGTTAGCGATTGGTTGGATCTCCTCACGTGATGGAACCCTGAGCACAGTTCCCTTAAATGCGTCCTTGTTCAAAGACACCCAATCAGGCACCGCACGGCTCGTTGAAGATTCCAACGCCTTGGTTGCGATCTGACGGGACACGCTCTTATCACGCACTTCCACCACATCGCTAACTTTCAACGCGAACGATGGGATCGCCACCTTCCGACCATTGACAACCACATGACCATGAGCCACCAATTGGCGGGCTTGAGCACGAGTGCTTCCAAATCCAAGCTGATAAATAACGTTGTCCAATCGCGTCTCCAAAATCTGGAGCATCGTGACACCCGTTACACCGCGTCGTTGGCGAGCGCGCTCATAAACTCCACGAAACTGCTTCTCCATCAAACCGTAGAAGAAACGGAGCTTTTGCTTCTCGATCAATCCGAGTCCGTAATCCGTGTGTTTCCGGCGCGACTTTGGCCCGTGAACACCCGGAGGATAATTCTTGCGCTCCAAATACTTGGAAGCACCAAAAACAGGAATGCCAAAACGGCGACTAATGCGAAGACGAGGACCTGTATAACGAGCCATATCTAAATACTTTAAAAGTTAATTCCTACACGCGGCGTTGTTTGCGTGGGCGGCAGCCATTATGCGGAATGGGTGTCACATCCTTGATCGTTGTAATCTCAAGACCAATCGCTTGCAAAGCGCGGATTGCGGACTCACGTCCCGAACCCGGACCATTCACGCGGATCTCAACCTCACGCATCCCATGCGACATCGCTTGACGCGCTGCATCTTGGGCTACTTGTTGCGCAGCGAAAGCCGTGCTCTTCCGAGAACCCTTAAATCCCACCCTGCCAGCACTCGACCACCCAATCAGGTTACCCTGCATATCAGTAATCGTCACTTGCGTGTTGTTAAAAGTCGCAGAGATGTGCGCCAAGCCGTTCGACACGTTCTTGGAACCCTTCGCCTTGACGATCTTCTTTGCATTGGGATCATCCCCCAACAACTCAGCCGCAGTAGGTGCGTTCGCCGCTGCTGGAGCAACGGGCGCCGCAGGTGCCACAGCCACAGCAGGCGCAGCAGCAGCAGCAGCAGCACCAGCCACCTTCTTAGGTGCCTTCGGCTCAGTCGCCGTTGCGGCAGCAGCAGGTGCGTCGGTTTTCTGTTCCTTTTTAGGAGCAGCTTTCTTGGTTTTTGCTTCCTCAGCCATGTCTCAACCTAAATAAAAGTCTAAAAAATCTTAGTGAATACCAGTCTTGGCATTCGGGTTACGTTGCACGCCAACTGTCTTCCTCGGCCCCTTGCGGGTACGGGCATTGGTCTGGGTCCGTTGACCACGAACAGGCAAGCTGCGTAAGTGGCGAACACCACGATAGCATTTAATACCTTGGAGTCGCTTCAAGGTCAAACCAAGCTCCCGGCGTAGATCGCCCTCAATGACATATTTGCCATCCTGCATCGAGTGCACAATTTGAGAAAGCTGTTGCTCATTCAAATTCTTCGCGCGGATGCTATGATCAATACCAGCGCGGTCAAGAATGACCCGGGCATTCACAGGACCGATTCCGTAAATGTAGCGAAGAGCGATATCGATTCGCTTTTCACCAGGAATATCTACACCTAAAATACGTGCCATAATCTAAATCGTTATTAACCCTGACGTTGTTTGTGCCGCGAGTTTGTGCAAATCACGCGGATCACTCCTTTGCGACGCACCACTTTGCAATGCTCGCACAGCTTCTTTACAGAGGCCCTGACTTTCATGCGTTCAATTTTTCCTGTCTAACCGTAATACAACCTTTCGACAAATCGAAAGGCGACATCTTCACCGTTACCCGATCACCAGCGTTAATTTGGATACTGTTCATCCTCATCTTCGCTGACGTATGCGCCAGCATACGATGCCCATTGGGCAGTTCCACACGGAACACCCCACTCGGCATTACTTCCATTACAATTCCGTCAACCGTGAATCCCTCGCTGCTGGACACGTTAAAATCTCCGCATCTCCCTCGGTGATCAAGACCGTATGTTCAAAATGGGCTGAAACCTTACGATCCTTCGTCACCACTGTCCAACCATCTTTTAAAATTTCAACACCCGCTAACCCTGCATTGGCCATAGGCTCAATCGCAATCGTCATCCCGGGTCGCAATTTAGGCGACTGACCCCTCGTCTCCACAAAATTCGGCACTTGCGGGTCCTCATGCATCGTCCGACCCACCCCATGACCGACAAATTCTCGAACGACGCTAAAGCCGTTCATTTCTACATACGTCTGAATCGCTCGCGAGATATCCACCACACGATTACCAGACTTCGCACAAGCGATCCCCTGATACAGAGCCTGCTCCGTGACGTCCAGAAGCTTCTGTGTTCCAAGATCGCACCCACCCACTTTCACCGTGCGAGCCGTGTCTCCGATAAATCCGTTCAACACCACCCCCACATCGACACTTACGATGTCCCCGAACTGAACCCGTCGATCGCTTCCCATCCCGTGAACCACTTCCTCATTCACTGAGAGGCACAAGTGGCAAGGAAACTTCTTGTATCCCAAGAATGCACTCTTTCCACCTAACTGCTTGATCCGATCGGCACCAAAATCGTCGATTTGCCGTGTTGTGACACCGGGCTGGATAAAGGCTGCTACTTCATCTAAAACTGCTCCAGCAGCCCGCCCCGCTTGGCGCATGAGCTCAATCTCTCTGGCATTCTTAATGATGATCATTCCTTGAATGAAAATCTCAAATCTTCGAAATCACCACGCGGTGAACAACCAGCTCGCTCCGCCACTATTTCAAAAAACCTCCGTCGAACCAACCCCTACCCTGCAACCGTGACACCCACTCTAGGTGCGACCCTTGAGGCGGCCCTTCTTCAGGAACCCGTCATAATGCCGCATCAACAAATGAGTCTCCATCTGGCGCATCGTATCCAACAAAACGCCAACCGTAATCAACATACTTGTCCCACCAAAAAACTGGGTCACATATTGATTAATATTGAACATGTTCCCCAAAAGTTGAGGAATAAGCGCAATGAGCGTTAAAAAGATTGCCCCAGCCAAAGTGATCCGACTCATCGTCTTGTGAAGGAATTCACTGGTAGCTTGACCCGGACGAACCCCCGGAATGTAACCGTTGTTCTTCTTCAAGTCATCCGCGATCTGGATCTCATTAAATTGAGTAGCAACCCAGAAATAAGAGAAGAACAGGATCATCAAGGTATACACCAAGTAATAAATGATATGGCCGGGCTCCAACTCCCGAGCGGCCTCAGAGAAGAACGGAACGTTCGTGATCTCACCTAGCTTCAGAAGAATGATACCAGGGAACATGAGGATCGCTTGAGCAAAAATAATCGGCATGACACCCGCGTAATTCACTCGGAGTGGCATGAAGGAACTTCCACCAGCATAAACCTTTTTACCCACGTTTCGCTGAGCATATTGGACAGGAATTTTCCTCTGAGCCTGCGTCACCGCAATCACACCAGCCACGACACCTCCTAGAAGTGCGACCAGTCCAAGAGCATGAAACCCATTAAATTGACGTTCAATTCCCTCAGGTGGGAAGAACATTTCGACCACAGCCTGACCAGCCATCGGAAGGTCTGCAAGGATACCGACCGTAATGATCAGCGAGATACCATTTCCAATACCTCGTTCAGTAATTTGCTCACCCAACCACATCAACAGCAGGGTTCCCGCAGTAAGTATCGTAATGGTCTGAATCCGATACCACCAAAGATTCTCAATCAACACCAGCTTATCGACACCCGGGAATAACTTCTCAGGATTTTCCCATCCCAATGTCATCAGGGTTCCGTGACCTAAACACAGAATAACCGTTAAGAATCGCCCGTATTGGACAATTTTAGCACGTCCACCCTCTTCACGAGCCAATTTACTGAGTGTCGGAACAACCGCACTCAACAACTGGATGATAATGGTGGCAGTGATATAGGGCATGATGCCCAGAGCACCCACGGCACATTTTTGAAGGGCTCCTCCCGTAAACAAACTGTAGGTGCCAAGCAACGATCCACTCATCGCCGCACCGTTCTTAAGGAACCATGCCTGCAATGTCGCACCATCCAAACCTGGAACCTGAATATGGGCGATCAAACGGCAAACCGCCAGCACAGCCACTGTAAAGAGGATGCGCGACTTCAATTCAGGTATCTTGAAGCAGTTTGAGAATGTGTTGGCTATAGCTCCGAACATGCGGATGATTTAGAAAAGGTTGTTGATACCTGTGATCAATTTGAAGAACTCGCCTTGGCAACAACCACTTCGCAAGTGCCACCGAGAGCCTCAATTTTTTGACGTGCTGTCGCACTAAACGCAGCAGCAACCACGGTCAACTTGCGGGTTAGCTCACCCGTGCCAAGAATCTTGACTCCGTCACCTCGACCGTTAGCAACATTGACCGCACGAAGTGCTGTCTCATCCACTCGTGCACCATCCTCAAAACGGTTCAACGCTTGCAGATTGACCTCGATATAGTTGGTCTTGTGCATCGCATTGCTAAACCCACGTTTGGGAATCCGGCGGAATAGCGGCATTTGACCGCCTTCAAATCCGGGACGGATAGAGCTACCCGAACGGGCACTCTGTCCCTTACCACCGCGACCACTGGTTTTTCCGTGGCCACTCGACTCGCCTTGACCCAAACGCTTACGACGGTGCTTGGCTCCGGGACGAGGTTTTAAATCATGTAGACGCATAACAAAAAATCAAACAGATGGGGCAACCGGTGCGAGACGAAGGGACAGATCGCGGGAGCGATAAATCTCCTCACGCAAACGTAAACTCAAAAGTGCATCGAGCGTTGCCTTGGCAACATTCGCAGCGTTGCTAGAACCTAGGGATTTGGTAAGAATATCCTTAATTCCAGCCGACTCCAACACAGCACGAACCGTTTTACCGGCAATAATGCCTGTTCCGGGAGAAGCGGGTCGCAATAGAACCTCTGCTCCACCAAAACGGGACAACACCTCGTGTGGAATGGTGGTTTGTTTCAATGAAACTTTAACCATGTGTTGCTTCGCGTCCTCGCCACCTTTGCGGATAGCATCGGAAACCTCGACCGATTTGCCGAGACCAAGGCCAACCCTGCCCTGTTTATCACCCACAACAACGAGTGCGCTAAAGCTGAAGCGTCGACCGCCCTTAACGACCTTGGAGGATCGGTTGATAAAAACAACTTTTTCACTCAACTCGATTCCGTCTTTGGCATCCGAAGCCCCGTCGCCACCCTCATTGCGTCTGCGAGGTCCGCGTCCAGCACCGCCAGCACGCCCGCCGGGTCCACCAGGTCCACGCCCACCAGGACCGCTAGGTCCACGTCCGGCGAATCCGCCGCGACCACCGCCTTGAGGTTTCTTAGGTAAATCTGCCACGATAAGTTCTCCTATTAAAATTAAAATTGCAGGCCAGCTTCGCGCGCGGCATCAGCCAGCGCCTTCACTTTTCCATGGTAACGTGCACCAGCGCGATCGAAGACCACGGCATTAATGCCAAGTGCTTTCGCTGCTTCCGCTGCCTCTTTGCCAATCAACGCTGCGTTGGCAACATTAGCCCGACCCTTGGAATCGGTATCACCCTTCTTCAATGTGGTAGCACTCGCTACAGTTCGTCCGACGGAATCGTCGATGAACTGAACGAAGACATTGCGATTGGTGAACTTGACAGCCATGCGCGGACGCAAGGTGGTGCCAACTACTTTCTTACGGATCCGCCAGCGACGGAGCTGACGAAGTTTATTCTTTGTTTGTGGTCTCATCTATGGAGGGTATCGGATTTTGCCGCTACCCAATTAAAATTCTGTAGTAAAAAATCCCAAAGTTTACTGAACGGTCTTGCCTTCTTTGCGCTTGACCTTTTCACCGGCATAACGGACTCCCTTGCCTTTATAAGGCTCTGGTGGATAATAAGCGCGAATCTCGGAAGCCACCAATCCCACAACCTGCTTATCAGGTCCTTCGATGGTTAATTTGGTGTTCTCCTCGACTGTCACTTTGATTTGGTCGGGAATAGGATAAAGCAGTGGGTGCGAGTAACCTAAAGTTAGATTGACATTTTTACCCTGAACCACGGCCTTGAAGCCAACGCCTTGGATCTCCAGCTTTTTGACAAAACCATCGCTGACACCCTTGACCATGTTTTGAACAATGGAGCGGGTCAGACCATGCAATGCCTTGGCCTCGGAATCTTCACCATCACGCGTAACCACAACCTGATCCCCATTCACCACGACGGTCGAACGCTTTGGCGCGTTGAACTGCAGTTTTCCCTTAGGGCCATCCACTGATACGCAGCGTCCTTTCACCTCAACCTTAACTTTGGCCGGGATGGACACCGGAATTTTTCCAATCCGTGACATAACTTAAAAAATTACCAAATAAAACAAAGAATCTCGCCACCCACATTCTGCTTGCGAGCCTGAACCCCTGTCAGAACACCTTTGGGGGTTGAAACAATTGCGGTCCCCATTCCACCCAGAACCCGTGGAATCTCTGTGGACCCAACATAACGCCGGAGTCCAGGAGTGCTGACCCGGCGTAAGCCGACGATCACACCCTTACGGCCCTGGTATTTCAACTTAACGCGGAGCTTTTTAATTTTGCTCCCCTCAACATTGAAATCAGTGACATAACCCTCATGCTTCAAAATGCGAGCAATGCTCTCCTTCATCTTGGAGTGAGAAACTTCGATCTCGGGAAGCAACGCTTGACTTGCATTGCGGATACGGGTCAATAAATCGGAAATAGGATCGCTCATAGAATTACCAACTGGATTTCGTCACGCCCGGGATCAAGCCGTTTAACGCCAGTTCACGAAAGGTCAAACGCGAGCAACCAAACTTACGAATAAAGCCGTGGCGACGACCGCTCATCGAGCAACGATTGGTGACACGCACTGGGCTTGCGTTCTTCGGCAGTTTAATTAGCCCGGCATAATCGCCCTTCGCCTTAAGCTCCGCACGGAGCTTGGCGTATTTTAACACGGTCGCGCGTTTTTTCTTTTCGCGCTCCAACCAAGAAGCTTTAGCCATATCAATTATCGAGATTCTGCAAACGGCATCCCCATCATTTTCAAAAAGTCCAACGCTTCCTCATCCGTTTTTGCGGAAGTAACGATGGTAACATCCATTCCCTGTGTTCGCTTAATTTTCTCCAAATCAATCTCAGGGAAGATTGTTTGATCCGCGAGTCCGAGGGAATAATTCCCACGACCATCGAACGATCGTCGTGAAACACCACGAAAATCGCGAATACGAGGAAGAGCTGCCGCCACCAAGCGGTCAAAAAACTCATACATCGCATCGCGACGCAATGTCACGTGACAACCAATCGACTGGCCTTCGCGAAGTTTGAAGTTCGCAATGCTCTTACGTGCCTTGTTGATAACGGGTTTGCGCCCAGTGATCAAGGTCAAATCGCGAACCGCTTCATCCACGGCACCCTTCTCCAACGACGCACTCACACCCATATTAATGACGATCTTCGTCATTGTGGGAACCTCGTGAGAGTTCTTGTAGGAGCGTTTCTCAGTGAGCGCAGGCTTCACTTCTTCGGAATACTTTTTTGAAAGTCTGGAATTCATACTCATTATGCCTTCGTTTCAGCTGTGCCTCGTTTTGCAGCACGGGCATCGAAATTGGCAACGGCCATCACGTTGGAAATGTGAACAGTTCCTTCCCGTTGGATAATCGCTCCTTGGGGATGCTGTTGGCTCTTGCGGGTGTGACGCTTGATCATCTTGATGCCCTCGAGGATCACGCGCTCTCCAGAGGAAGTGACACTGATCACCTTACCCCTCTTACCCCGCTCGGCTCCGGAAATGACGACCACTTCCTCACCCTTTTTTACATGTGTCTTTGACATACTCTAACTTGTTCGAAATTTAATCGGGCTGAATGTTAGACAACCTCTGGTGCGAGGGAAATGATCTTCATGAACTTTTTGTCGCGTAGTTCCCGGGCGACAGGCCCAAAAATACGTGTGCCACGAGGATTATTATCCTTATCAATGATTACGATCGCGTTGGAATCAAAACGCAGGTAGGAACCATCCGCACGTCGGATTGCGTCCTTAGTCCGAACGACCACTGCGTTTACGACCTCACCCTTTTTCACGGTTCCATCGGGCGTCGCTTCCTTGATGTGAGCCTTAATAATATCACCCACTGCCGCGTAGCGTTGGTTCTTACCTAAAACTCCGATAGTCGCCGCACGTTTGGCACCCGAGTTATCGGCGACGTCTGTAATTGAACGAATTTGCAACATAAAATGAGCCTAAGTTAGGCAACCACGGGTTCCGCGTCCTTGTTGTGTTCAACGATCTCAACTAGCCGCCATGACTTTAATTTGGAAAGTGGCCGAGTCTCCTGAATGAGGACACGGTCACCAATTTTCGCCACACTCTTCTCATCATGGGCGTAAAGTTTATGAAACTGTGTCACAACCTTCTTGAACTGAGGGTGACGAAAACGGCGTTCAACTCGCACTACGATGGTCTTGGTCATCTTGTTTGAGATGACTTCGCCGGTCCGTTCCTTGCGGTGACTGCGTGCGGGGGTATTCGTTGTTTCTGACATACGTGTGCAGATTAGGCTGCTTTATTGCGGAGAACGGTGAGCTGTGTCTCGAGGCGAGCAATCTCCTTGCGAAGCGTGCGCATCTGCGATGGCTTATCCAATTGGCTGGTAGCCTGCCGCAAACGCAGGTTGAACAGCTCCTGACGCATGTCGCGGCCTTTGACCGCTAACTCGACAGCCGTTAAATCTTGATAATTCGTCTTCTTCATCTCTCTAACCCTCTTAAGAAACTGCGTGCCGTGAAATAAACTTGGTCCGGATGGGCAACTTGTCAGCGGCCAAACGCATCCCTTCCCGGGCAATGGCCTCGGTAACTCCATCCACCTCAAACAAAACCAGTGCAGGTCGAATAACTGCAACCCAGGATTCAACTCCCCCTTTACCGGTACCCATACGAACTTCGAGCGGCTTCTTGGTAAAGGATTTGTCAGGAAAAATCCGGATCCAAACCTTACCACGACGCTTCATATAACGGGTGATCGCGACACGAGCAGCTTCAATCTGCTTTGTATCCATCCAGCAACGCTCTAATGCTTGCAACCCGTATTCGCCGAATGCGACGGTGTTGCCGCGCGTGGCGAGACCCCTGCGGGCACCACGCTGCATTTTGCGATACTTTACTCTGGCGGGCATCATCGACATAACAAATTCTCTTAAATTCTTTTCTCGCCCTACTGCAAAAGCGCAGTCAAGGCTGTTTTGTTAAAATTATGCGCTTTGGTCTGCTGGATTCTCGGCGCGATCTCGTTCACGATCCGCCGCAGAACGCGTCGGCTTGTTTTCTCCCTTGCAAATCCAACATTTGATTCCGAGTTTACCGTAAACTGTTTTGGCTTCGGCAAAACCATAATCAATGTTAGCACGGAGTGTGTGCAACGGAACACTTCCTTGGTGGTAGGATTCGACGCGTGCAATTTCAGCACCACCCAAACGACCAGCACAACGCACCTTGATCCCAACTGCCTTGAAATCCATTGCAGTCTGGACCGCTTTCTTCATCGCGCGGCGGAAGGAAATCCGGCGTTCCAATTGCATCGCGATATTCTCTGCGACCAATTGAGCATCGATTTCGGGGCTCTTGACCTCTTGGATATCAACATAGATGTCCTTGCCGGTCATCTTGCCGAGTTCCTCTTTCATCTTGTCGATCTCGGTCCCTTTCCGTCCGATGACCACACCAGGACGGGCAGTATAGATCGTGATGCGGCAACGGTTTGCGGCGCGCTCGATCTGAATGCGTGGCACTGAGGCGGATTCGAGCTTAGATTTGAGGATCTCGCGAATCTTTTGATCTTCGGCTAGTAAACGACCGAAATCTTTTTTCGTGGAATACCACTTTGAGCGCCAGTCTTTGTTGACGGCGATACGGAAACCGATCGGGTTGGTCTTTTGTCCCATACGATTAGAGGTCGGATACGATTATTCTGACGTGGCAATTCCGTTTAAGGATGGGCCCCATAGAGCCACGGGCCTTTGGTGTGACGCGTTTATAAGTGGTAGCAGCCCCAGCAACTGCCTCCTTGACGATCAAGGTATTGGGGTCGAGACGATGGTTATGTTCAGCGTTGGCAATCGCGGACTTAAGGGTCTTAGACACCACACGGGCAGACTTGCGAGGGATCACGGCTAAAACCGCCATCGCGTCGTTAGCTGCCAATCCCTGAATCTGTCGCACGACCTCACGCATCTTCTGCGGAGACATACGGACATTTTTAGTAATCGATAAAACTTCCATACAATTAAGGGCTACTTGGCCTCAGCCTTTGCAGTGTGCGCACCATGTTTCTTAAAGGTTCGCGTGAGAGAAAACTCACCTAACCGGTGACCTACCATGTTCTCAGTAACGAACACTGGGTGAAAAACTTTGCCGTTATGCACACTAAAGGTGTGTCCAACGAACTCTGGAGTAATCATCGAACGGCGCGACCATGTTTTGATCGGCTTCTTTGAACCAGTAGCGTTCATCTTCTGAATCTTCTCGATGACGTGGGCGTCAACAAACGGCCCTTTCTTAATTGAGCGTCCCATAATTACTTAGTCTTGAGTGGGCGACCGTTGCGTCGGGCAACGATCAGGCGGTTAGATTGCTTAAATTTCTTACGAGTCTTATACCCCTTAGTGATCACACCCCAAGGAGTGACCGGATGACCGCCACCGGAGGTTTTACCGGCACCACCACCCATCGGGTGATCGACCGGGTTCTTAGCAACACCACGGCTCAGTGGGCGCCTGCCACGATGGCGGGATCGTCCAGCTTTACCGAGCATGACATTCTCATGTTCACTGTTGCCGACTTGTCCGATTGTAGCGAGGCAATTCTCGTTAACTTTCCGGATTTCACCGGAAGGAAGCCGTAATTGTGCATGCCCTTCATCGCGTGACATCAAGGTAGCTTCACCACCAGCTGAACGCACCATCTGCGCCCCACCACCAGGGATCATTTCGATATTGTGGACAGAAACGCCGACCGGAATATTCTTTAGCGGAAGAGCATTCCCGACCTCGGGAGCAGCAGCTGGCCCACTGCTAACTTTGGTTCCGACAGAAAGACCGACTGGAGCTAAAATGTAGCGGCGTTCGCCATCAGTATATTCAAGCAACGCAAGTCGAGCGGTGCGGATCGGATCATATTCGATGGCGATGACGTTGGCTGCGACACCAAATCGTTCGCGCTTGAAATCGACATTGCGAACCTTCTGCTTATGTCCTTGACCGCGACCACGGCTGGTTACCCGTCCGTAGGAGTTGCGTCCGCCCGTTTTCTTCCGGGTTTTGACGAGGCTCTTCTCCGGACGTGATTTAGTGATCTCGTCGTAGGACGCGATCGTAATATATCGCGTTGAAGGTGTTAAGGGGCGAAATTTTTTGACTGGCATAACGTGGCGTCTTGGAGATTAGGTTAGACTGATCTTGTCTCCCTTTTTGAGTGTCACGAGAGCCTTCTTCCACGCGGAGGTGGAACCGGCTTGCGAAGTACGCTGACGGCGGGATTTACCGCGGACGTTCAGAGTATTTACCTTTTCCACCTTCACCTTGAACAGGTCCTGAACCGCTTGGCGGATCTGGACCTTATTGGCGCGAGTATCGGCAATCACCGTGAAGGTGTTGGTGATCTCGGTCTGGCGGGTTCCCTTTTCGGTTAGACGAACCGTTTTGATAATATCAAAGCTATTCATGGATCAAATCCTTTGCAGCACGACGGTTATTCTTTGTTCAAGCGATCCTGCAAATCTTGCAGGGCACCCTGTGTGACAATCATTTTGTCGTAACGCAGGACTTGGAATGTGTTCAAATCCTTGCTTGTTGTGAGCTCAACGCCCGGGACGTTTCGTGCAGAAAGTGTGAGATTCTTGTCGGTCCCCTGTGAAACGATGAGGACGGTGCCGGTAATATTCTGAGCGGCCAAGAATGACTGAAAACCTTTGGTTTTCGGTGTCTCGAAAGTAATCTGATCCACAACGAGAATATCACTGCTCTTAAGGCGCTCTGTCAGTGCTTTGCGCAAAGAGAGATGCCGAGTGGATTTGCTCACCTTCTTGCGATAGGAGCGGGGCTTGGGTCCGAAGACCACACCGCCACCACGCCAAAGGGGTGAAGCAAAAGAACCAGCACGAGCGCGACCAGTACCTTTTTGTTTCCAAGGTTTCTTGTTGGTGCCGTTGACGTCGCCCGCAGTCTTAGTGCAAGCGGTGCCACTTCGTTGAGCGGCCATGAAGGCGACCACGGTGTCGTGAACCGCTTGGGTTCCGCGTCCGTCCTCGATCAAAGGAAGGTTGACCTCAAGTTCGCCCTTTGGTTTTCCGCTAATATCTTTAACAGGTAATTTCATGTCTCAGTCCCTTACTTAGCTGATACCTTTTTAGCAATTTTCTTGGCCTGGCGAATAACGACATAATCGCCTTCAGCACCCGGCATACAACCCTTGATCAGCAACAGATTCTCCTCAGGACGGACCTGAATAATCTCCAAATTTTGTGTTGTGCGACGCACCTGACCCATATGGCCGGGCATTTTCATACCGCGCATGACGGTGCCGGGGAACAGACGCTGTCCGATTGCACCACTACGACGATGCCAACCCTTAGCACCGTGAGTCATATCACCACCACGGAAACCGTGGCGCTTAACGACACCCTCAAATCCTCGTCCCTTGGTGACGCCGATCGCATCGACGAAATCTCCTTGAGCAAAAATGTCTGGCCCAACGATATCACCGGGTTTCACATCAAGCGGGAAATCCCGAAATTCGCGTAAGCGCTTCGTAGGAGTGGCTTTACCTTTGACAAAATGGCCCAGCAAAGCTTTTGAAACTCTGCTCTCCTTCTGGTCATCAAAACCCATTTGAACGGCTTTGTAGCCGTCGTTCTGAACTGTCTTAACCTGTGTCACACGATTGGGACCAGCCTGAACGACTGTCACAGGGATGAGGTTCCCTTTTGCGTCGTAAACGCGTGTGTGGCCTAATTTTTTTCCAAGCAAACCGAGCATAAGCGTCAAATCTTAATGGTGATGTCAACCCCCGCCG
>SXQI01000193.1 GCA_005793025.1 Verrucomicrobiales bacterium | reverse complement strand
GGATTCAGTGCGTCCCACTTGCTCTGGGTTGGGGGTGCCGTGGATCCCATAGCCGGGACGATCCAAGCCGATCCATGCGGTTCCCACCGGATTATTCGGGCCTGGAGGAATCACTAATTTACGACCAATTTCTCGGGCCTCCGCTGACTCGGGATAAACGGCGGGGTCGAAAACATAGTTGGGATTGCGCGCAACCTTAGCAACAGAAAGCTGACCGACGGGTCGTTTTTCGACCTTCTGTGCAATACTGCAAGGGAAGTGAGCCAGCAGATTGCTAGAGGTTCCAAAGGCGCGAAGTGTTTTTGTTCCAAGCTGTATTTTAATCAAAGCTGCACGCTCCCGTCGGACGGGGCGAACCACGTTGGGAACTTTTGCCACAACTCCAGGATTTATATTCGTCCAGACCAGACCAGGGTTAAGGGTTCGAATCAATGCTTGGGACGTAAGATGTTTTTCGGCGATCAATTCAAGGATCGATTCGTAATCCAATGATTCTTGCTCTGATTTTTCGATCCAAGTTCTCCCGGTTTTTGTTAACCTAGAAAGGTCGTTGGAGGAGACAAGGTAGCTGGTAAAGGTTGGTCTGCTCAGATACATCCGATCCTTTGTAGGCTCGTTCAATTCGCCATCAGGTAACAGCCCTTGTTGGAATTGAAATGCACGCACTGCAGCCCGAGTCTGCGACCCGAGTGATCCATCTAGGGCACCACTCGAGATCCCAGCGGAAATCATTGCGATCTGCGCCTCCAATACTGTCGAAGCCGTTCGAATTGTCGGCTGAGGGGTAGGTTTCGCTTCTTGGTTTGTTGTTAATGGCGGGCTTGGTGGGGAAGGAACAATATTTGTAAGAGTCGGTCCACTCGTAACGATCAAGGGGGCAGGTTGACGTTCAACGCTGGTAGGAAAAGGAGTGTTTGTCGGTGTCGCGACCAATGGATTCGTTGAGGGGTGTTGCCCACCCTGCCACCACAACCACGCGAGGAAAACTAATCCTGCTAGAACCATGAACCAAGGCCATAGGTGTCCCTTTTTCTTTCGCCTCGGACGGAAAAAAACAAGCTTCGGGTTTCGCTGCACGATAAAACCTTAACGTCCCCCAACCAGTCTAGTCATCGTGGTGAGGAGTCGGTCCCCCGAAAGTGGCTCTTGGGGGATAGTAGTGGGTCAGGTATTGGACAAGCGACTCGATCTGATCCTCGGAGAGGGGGCCACCTAGGGCTTTTGAAAAGCCAGGCATCAAGGTGTTCACCTTTCCGTGTGCGATCATCGCACGCCAGACCTCGGAAGTTGGTGTGACTTTTAATGTTTTGAGATCTGGAACCATGGAGGCTCGATGCGGGGAATCATGACAAATAGCACAGACGGCTTCGTAGAGAGGTTCCCCGTGGCGACCTGCTGCGGGCAAGGCATGGCAGCGCGCGCAATCATTTTTGAAAACCGTCTGGCGATCTTTCAGCGCGGCTTGCATGTTGCGAGTTCGACTATCGAGAACTCCGCCCGGTCGGTTTGATCCGGAAGGTGCTGCAGGAAGATTCATCTTTACGCTCAAAATCTTTTGACCTTGCGAAGTATCCAGCGTCACGAGTTTGGTAAACACCCCGTATTTCCCACGCAGATCGACCGTGACGCCGAATGTGCCATTGCTACCGGCGGGGATTCTCCATGGGGTGGTGGGAAGCTCTGCAATGGTGCAGCCACAAGAGGTGCGAACCCAATTGATCAATACCGGCCCTGTCGAAAGGTTTGTGAGGCTGAACGTAAAATAAGCCTCTGTATCCCCAGATTTCGCGGTTTGCTCTTTCGCGATGCTGTCAAAAACCAATGCTTCCACTGCGGCGTTGGCGAGCGGAATCGAAACCACCCAGCACGCGAATATGAAACCTAGGAAAAAGGGGTGACGACTGATCATACCGATTGATTGTCTGCAAACTTAGGTCATAAGGCGGGTGGAGACAAAGGAAATCAAGTTTTGCGGAGTGAAATAAACTTTCGCGAGGGCATTTTCGGCTTCCGACTCCTTTGGCGCGTTGTTAGCTTTTGGGTTGATGCGAATTTTGTCAGGAATACAACCTTCGGGCGCACTGCATATCGGAAATTATTTCGGAATGATGCTTCCCGCGATCGAAATGCAGGAGCAAGGCGAGGCCTATTACTTCATCGCAAATTATCATTCGATGACATCGCTCTTCGACCCGATCATTCGACGGCAGAACACGCTGGATGTCGCGTTAGATTTTCTCGCCTGCGGGCTCGATCCGAAGAAGGCGGTATTTTTTCGGCAGTCGGATGTGTCCGAAGTTTGTGAACTTGCGTGGATGTTAACCACCATCGCTCCCATGGGGTTGTTGGAACGATGTCATAGCTTCAAGGACAAGGTCGCCAATGGCATCTCACCGAACCACGGTCTTTTTGCTTATCCAGTCCTGATGGCTGCGGATATTTTGATTTATGATTCGGACGTGGTCCCTGTCGGGCGGGATCAAAAACAACATGTGGAAGTTACTAGGGATCTCGCCACGAAGTTCAATCAGGCGTATGGAGAGACTTTTGTGGTTCCAGCGGAGCGAATCCGGGACTCTGTAGCGGTGGTGCCGGGGACGGACGGTCAGAAAATGAGCAAGAGCTACGGCAACACCATCGAGATTTTTGGGGAGGAAAAAGCCACAAAGAAAAGAATTATGGGATTGGTGATGGACAGCCGCAGCCCCTCAGAACCGAAGCCAGATGCGGAGAAAAACGTAGCCATCCAACTGCTCAAGCTCGTCGCACCTTCGGAAGTTTCTCTGGGTTTTGAGGCTCGCCTCCGGGAAGGGGGATTGGGTTATGGGGATTTGAAAAAGGCATTATTTGAACATTACTGGAACTTTTTTACACCGGCTAGGAACCGACGTGCGGAACTGGCCGCAAACCTCGACTATGTCGAATCTGTCTTGCGGGATGGAGCTGAGCGTGCACGAATCGTGGCCCGAACCGTGTTAACCCGGGCACGCAAAGCCAGCGGTTTGGAGTGAGGTCGTTCCAAAGTGTGATTCCTACAAAAGAGAAGACCGGAGGTTTCCCTCCGGTCTTGCTGTATAGAGATCGATTGAAGTTATTGGCCTGAGGAAGTTCGGTAGAACTTAGCTCCCGATCCTGCACCGGGCGTCACCTTCTGAGGGCTCAGGGCTCCGACGACCGCGGTATAGGTTCCGTTCACGGTGCTCGATTCTTGGAGGGTTCCTGTGAAGGTGATGTTTAGGCTGCCATCTCCGTTTTTGGCGACGGAGAGGGTTGGTGTCACCGCTACCACGCCGCTCACGCCTCGTGTGTAATGGGTTGTAATTTGTGCGGGTGTGAGTGCTTTTGAATAGATGGCTGCTTCATCGATCGAGCCGGAGAAGTGATCCGCCCAACCGTTGCCGCTTGATCCAATGGACCAACCTGAATCCACTTTCACCGCGCCAAGCGCACTTGCAGCAGATGCAACCTTGACCCCGTTTCGGTAGAGGTTCCAATTGGCACCGTCGTAGGTTCCGACGAGGTGAATCCACTTCTCTCCACCCAAGTCACCGGCTGGCACCGGAGAGCTCGCTGAGTCTGAGATTTGATCGTCCACAGATCCAACGATGTAGTTTGCGCCGGTATCGCTGATACCCAAGTAAACCTCAGAACTGAATTGGGGTGCGCCAATCTCGGCGACCTGTTCGGGGGAGTAGGAAGTTAATGTCTGGGGACCATGAGAAATGACACGAGCCTTCTCCCCCATCGTTGCTCCGGGTTTGATCCACGCTTCGAGCGTGATTTGACCGGTGAAGTTTAACCCAACGGGGTCGTTGAAGCTCACGAATCCCGCATCGGTGGTAACTGCCGAATTTGGGGCAGAAAACCCAGCATTGGCAGGCGAATTAGGGCCTGACGCATCGTTCGCGGTCGCGACCAGTGTCGCATCGGCGGCACCACCGAGAGTTCCTGAGTTTGCAGCAGGGTTGGCAGCGATGTCGTTAAACCTGAGGTAGGTCGGTGGCATGCTCCGTTGGGTTCCAGCACCATCATAGGCGGAATTTAAAACCAAGGAAGAATAGCTCACGTCGGGTTGGTTATTTGTTGCCGATTGAAAATGGCTCAAAACTTGTTCCGGTGTGAGCGCGTATTTATCATACAATGCGAATTCACTGACCTGACCTTCAAACGGATTATTGCCCAGCCCGGATGCCCGATTGTAGGCACCGACCGCTAGATCCGTCGGAGCGGAAGCATCCTCATTGGGTTCTTGATTCGCTTTATAGAGAGCGGATGGATTCGTCGCTACGAGTTCTCCGTTGACATACGCGTTTAAGGCACCGACCCAGTTGCCGTTCCCGGTGTCACCGAACTCGTCAGGCTGCCAAGTAAACACTAAGTGCTGCCATTCCCCGACTGTGTAAGGAATCCCTGTAAGAACGTCCTGACCACTTCCGCCAGAACCCGTAAACATTCTAAACGTCCAGCCCACACCGCTATACCCTGAAACTCCAGAGTAGGTATCGTTCGGGGCGCGTTGAAAGATTACCCAACCCGTTCGATTACCGGAGGCGACGTAGCGGTTATTGATCAAACTGGCTCCGGGGTTTTGGCGGTCGCTGGTTGGTTTGACCCAAATCTCGACCGAGAACGGGAGACCTTCCGTGGGATTATTGCGGGCCGAATAGGGAATATCGGTGACCGATTTGCCCGCATTCCTGAAATGATATCCAACAGCTCCGTCGTCACTCGCTCCTGCAACTGGGCCTGGAATTTGGAGTTGAACTTGCGCTGTGTTGACCACCGCCGCCGCATTTCGTAAATCACCCAAATTCTGAACCGTTCCGACGGGTGGAGGGATTTCGTCTAAGCGTTGATACACGACGGGTTTTGATGTCTGAACCAACGCTGAGTAAGAGACCGTGCGAGCGGAATTGGTTCCGTTTTCGTAGTGAGAAAGAATTTCGGCCGAAGTCAGTTGAGTGTCATAAAAAGCAAATTCGTCGACGCCACCGAAATAAGGATTTGATCCGGGTGCTGTGTTGTTATAGGAGCCAAACGCCAAACCGGCAGGGCCTCTGACCGCTTCGTCAGCAGGGTGGTCGTCCGTGTTGGCCACGTAACCGGGCCCATCCCCTGTCCAAGTATTGGAGGCAGCCTCCACGCCATCAATGAACATGGTAACCGTTGCCGAAGCTGGATCATAAACGACCACAACGTGGGTCCATTTTCCGACTACGAACGGGACTTGTGAAGTGACATCAAGACCGCTGCTCCCTCCGCTGCCACGATACATCCGAAAATTCCAACCGATTCCTTCGTAACCCGGTTTACCCGCGTAGGTGTCATTCTGGGCACGCTGAAAAATCACCCAACCTTGACGATTAACTCCAGAATAAGCATACCGATTTGCGACGACGGCTTGTCCTGCATTGATTTGATCGCTGGCAGGATAAAACCACGCTTCCATTGTAAATGGCTTAGAAGCATCGGGGTTGAGTGCAGCATTCCAAGGGGTGATGGCGCGGGCACTTGAATCGTAAAATTGTGATCGATTGTTGTCCCCTGCGATCGCACCGGCAAAAGCGGCACTGTTCAAGTTGGTCGCGCTGGCAGCACTTCCAGCACTCCCTGAATTCAGGTTGAGATTGGATCGCTCGGCACTGTCGTTAAGTCGGTAATACGCGACAGGAGCGTCCTTTATAACCGCTGAAGAATAGTCATCAGCGTATAGATTGAGGGAAGGCAGGATCAGGGCTGAAGTGAGCAACGATTGTGCGAACAGCCAAGAACGGCGTTTGGTGATAGATGCAGGATTCATAAGCGTTAATTACCGAGATAGGTTTGGTCTAAACCAAGGCTAGCGTTCAGTGAACTTCCGTAACGGGACTGCAGGAGTGAAATACCACTATTCCAGTCGAGACGGATCTTGTCTAATGATTTTTTTTAGACCGTAGGGTCAATGGTTTACACAAGTTTTTCAGGCTTGGTTTGCTGTTTTCCGAGCGGTCTGTTTAAAGTGTGGCTATGCCAAATGACGCGAAGACGCCAAATCTGTTACATTCCGAAGAGTTTCTTTCGCGATTGATGCGGGAACAGTTGAAGTTGTCGATTCTGTGCGCAGGAGCCTTTGTCGTCGCATTGTTTGGGCTTCCTTTGTGCAATTATTTCTTCCCTGAAGCCATGGCACGGAGGGTTGGTGGGTTCACGATCAGCTGGCTGATACTTGGGGTGTTATTTTTCCCGTATGTCTGGATCATCGCTTACGTTTTTATCAAGAAATCGATTGCTCTAGAGAATGCGGAGGCTCGGGTGGTGCTTGAGTCTGCTCCAGATGCAAACCCGACAAGTAAATCTTCGGCCTCTTCCGAGTAATATTCATGAATGTTGATCCGCATATTTTATTGTTCTCATTGATCACGGTGGTGGCGACGGTGGTCATGGGGTTTTGGTCGGCAAAGAAATCGCAAGGGGCAGGGGATTTTTTTGTTGCCGGCAGGTCGGTGTCGGTGGGTTGGAATGCCTCTGCGATTTCCGGAGAATACCTTTCTGCAGCTTCATTCATGGGGGTGGCAGGGATGGTGATGAGTTCGGGTTACGATGCGCTCTGGTATCCTGTCTGTTACGCGTGTGGCTATTTATTCCTGCTTTTGTTTATCGCGGGTCCGTTACGGCGGTTTGGGGCTTATACGATCCCAGATTTTGCCGAAGGGCGTTTTGATTCACCCTTGTTCCGTAAAATCGCGGTGGTGTTTGTGTTGTGTATCGGTTTTTTTTACACAATGCCTCAAATGAAGGGGGCAGGGACGACGTTGTCATACATTTTTGGAGCCGTGGATCTGCGCGGGGTGTTACCGGATTTTGTTCTAACCCACGATGCGGCGGGTGTAACACAACCAGGACTCCCTTATTGGGCGGGAGTGGTGTTGGTGGGAGCGGTGATCACTCTGAACGTGGCTCTAGGAGGGATGAAGGGTATCACCTTGGTGCAAGCGGTTCAGTATTGGGCTAAAATGTTCGCTATCTCGGTCCCCATCTTTGTTCTGCTCAGCGTGTATGGCAGTTACGGCAAGCAACTGGGGGCCAACGATGGACGCACTGGTTTCGCACCGGTCGGCGTCGAGGCGCAATTGGGGACATTGCCCGATTCCACACCGATCCTTCGAAAACAACTTCCGGAGAAGGCCCCGAAGGACGAGGTTTGGCTTCAACCCTTTGGTCCGCTGACGACTAAAGCTGCTAAGGCAGCTCAGCTCACACCCGAGCAGGCTAGGCCGTATTCGTTGCTTTACACCTATTCATTGATTATCGCGTTGGTTTGTGGGACGGCTGGATTGCCCCATATTTTGGTGCGGTTTTATACCAATCCTGATGGTGCTGCTGCCAAACGCACCACCATGTGGGTGATGATTCTAATAGGGGTATTCTACGTTTTCCCGCCTGTGTTTGGGGTGCTGGGAAGGAATTTGCTGCCAGATCTCTACTTGGCAACAGGATCGAAGGGGACCGATAAAATTGTGTTGGAACTTCCTCATCTACTCAACGCCCGCCATCCGATTTTAGGCTCTGTGTTGAGCGGGATTACCTGTGCCGGAGCTTTCGC
>SXQI01000020.1 GCA_005793025.1 Verrucomicrobiales bacterium | reverse complement strand
TGATTGAAAGCACGAATCACATAATCACGATAGGGCCACGCGTTGGGTCTGAGTTTGTCTTTGTCGTAACCGTGAGTTTCACCGAAATGCACCACGTCCAGCCAATGACGTGCCCAGCGTTCACCGAAGGCCGGGGATGCCAAATAACGATCCACAAGTTTCTCATAGGCCTGAGGATCTGGGTCGCTTTGGAACGAAAGGATCTCCTCAGGACTCGGCGGAAGACCTAGCAAATCAAATTTGAGGCGCCTGATCAACGTGGGACGGGATGCTTCCGGAGAGAATTTTAAACCTTGTTTCGCCAATTTTGCTCCTAAGAACCGATCGATCGGGTTCCGACTCTGGTCACCCTCAAGTCTTGGGATCTTCGGTTTTTGAAGGGGCTGAAAAGACCACCAATTGGTTCCGGGTTCTGCTGCCCGAATTGTTAACTCAAAGGTGCTCCCGCAACCTATAAGGAGAAGATAAAACAGGAATAATCGGCCCGCCATTTTCATGGGTGACCACGGCGCAGAGGGCTCGGTTTTCTGGCGATGCTCCACTAGGCAATCCGTCGTAAGCGGAAAGTTCAGTTAAAGTTGACGATGCTGAACGAAAACGTTACTCAACCGTAAATGTCATTGCACCCTAATTTTCGTGGTTTAGTTGAATTCGCACCCAGCTTCAGTCCAAGACCCGAGATCACTCACGCGTTGTTCGATTTCGATGGGACGCTGTCCGTCATTCGGGAGGGTTGGCCAGCAGTTATGTTGGGGATGTTCGAAGAAATTCTACCGCAGGCTACAGGGGATACTGCCGAATCTCGGCGCCAACTGTTGTTTGATGACATGATGCGGTTGAATGGCAAACAGACCATTTATCAAATGATCCAACTCGCCGATCGAGTCAAGGAACGAGGGGGCCAACCGGATGAGCCTCTCAATTATAAGCACGAATACCTTCGGAGATTGGGTCTGAAAATCCAATCCCGCCTTGATGGATTGGCTAATAAAAGCATCCCCATTAGTGACTATTTGTTGCATGGTTCGATTGAACTCTTGGAGAATTTGCAACGTCGAGGAGTGCAACTCTACCTTGCAAGCGGCACCGATGAAGTGTTCGTCAAAAACGAAGCGGGGTTACTGGGTTTGAACCGTTTTTTTGAGGGTAGGATCTATGGGGCCCAAGACAATTATAAGACGTTCTCAAAAAAAATGGTGATCGAAAGATTGTTAAAGGAACACTCGATCGAGGGCAGGCAATTGATCGCCTTTGGAGATGGATACGTTGAATTACAAAACACCAAGGAAGTAGGAGGTTTAGCGATCGCAGTGGCTTCAGACGAAGCGCACAACGGTTCGGGCCGCATCGATGCTTGGAAACGTGACCGACTCCTTGCGGTGGGAGCCGATGTGGTGATTCCTGATTATCGGGACGAGTCCGCATTGCTCCAAATAGTTTTCGGAAAATAACGCCATGTATCCCCTGCCCCTCGATCTATCCAAACTCCGCGTGTTTCCGCTCGCGGAGCGTCGAAGTTTGACAACGGTTGAGGCGATCCTCATCGACCCAGACACTCAACCGGCCCGCCTTGATGAAGCGACGTTGGCTCGAGTCGTTGCCTGCGCGAAAGAGATTAGGTCAGCCCGTGAACGTCGATCCACAGTGATGCTGATTTACGGAGCGCATTTGCTCCGCAATGGTGCAGCATTGATTCTCGACCGCATGATGGCCGATGGCTGGATCAATCACCTTGCCACCAACGGAGCTGGCACCATTCACGATTGGGAATATGCTTGGCTGGGTCGCTCCACGGAAAGCGTTGAACAAAACGTTCGCACGGGTTCGTTTGGAACTTGGGATGAGACGGGTCGGAATATCCACCTCGCGTTACTCGCTGGAGGGCTTCGTCATCAGGGATATGGGGGTGCGCTCGGTCGTTTTATATCGGAAGATGGCATTGATTTTCCCACATCCGACCAACTCTTAGGTGAGATTCTTGCACAGCCTGCGAATCGATTAAATCCTGCTCGGATGGAATGGATCGAGATGCAGCAGAGCCACAGGCTGCCAGAAGGACGGGTGACGGTTGAACATCATTGGAAACAGGCTTCGATCCTCGCCTCGGCTTGGCGTCACCAAGTTCCCCTCACTGTTCATCCCGGGATTGGCTACGACATTATCGCCAATCATCCTTTGTTCAACGGCGCAGTGATAGGTCGAGCGGCAACTCGTGATTTTGAATTATTTGGAGGTTCCGTGGAGAAATTGGACGGTGGCGTTGTTTTGTCGGTCGGTTCCGCGATCATGGGTCCCCAAGTGTTCGAAAAAAGTCTGAGTTGTGTAAATAACCTTCGATTACAAGCGGGTCGCTCAATCGTGCAGGGTCACTCCATCTGCGTTGTCGATCTTCAAGATGGCGGCGGTTGGGATTGGAGCCAAGGCGAACCTCCGAAAACGAATCCGGCCTATTACCTGAGGTTCTGCAAGAGCTATTCCCGAATGGGCGGAACGATGCAGTATGTACAGGCAGATAACCTTGGTTTCATCCATCACCTCTATCACCTCTTGAACTCGTGAAATTATCTCGTTTCAACGAACTCACACGACGCTACGCAAATCTCAAGGTCGCGATCGTGGGGGACTTTTGCCTCGACCGTTATTTTGAGATCGACCCGAAGCTTCAGGAGATCAGCCTAGAAACCGGATTACCCGTGCACAATGTGGTGCGTGTCCGATGCCAACCGGGAGCGGGAGGCACCATCCTCAATAATCTGTGCGCGTTAAACGTGGGCCGAGTCTATCCGGTTGGGATCTCTGGGACAGATGGGGAAGGATACCAACTCCGGACGGTGCTTGCGATTCGTCCGGGTGTCTCGTTGGATTATTTTGTAACTACAGACTCAAGGAATACATTTACCTACTCGAAACCACTTTTGATGCATCCGGGGCGTCCTCCAGAGGAATTGAGTCGGCTCGACTTCAAGAATTGGTCTCCCACCCCGGAAGCGTTGCAGAAAACTTTAGCAGATGCAGTCATGGAATTGGCTCCAAAGGTCGATGCGATGATTCTGCTGGATCAGGTGGATGTTGCGGATACAGGCGTCATCTCCTCCCCCGTTTTAGAATCAGTAGCTGCTGCGGTCGCTGCAGCACCGAATCTAATGGTTCTGGCGGATAGCCGCCGTTCCCTCCGAGGTTATCCACGAGTGGGGTTTAAAATGAACCGTGCTGAAATGGCACGAACCGCAGGAATTCCTGAGGATGCATCGTTCGACCTGATCAAGAAAGCCGCTGAGGATATTTCTTCCGCCCAAAACCATCCTGTGTTCATCACGCTTGCGGAGCACGGTTTGATTGGTGCCGCACCTCAACAACCTGCTAGGCACGTTCCAGCCCTCCCGTTGCGCGGAGAAATTGACATCGTTGGAGCGGGAGACTCGGTAATGGCGAACCTCACTGTCGCCCTAGCTTCGGGAGCGACCGTTCTGGAAGCAATGGAACTCGCCGCGTTAGCCTCCTCGCTCGTGGTTCACCAATTGGGAACCACCGGAACCGCCACATTGGAGGAGATTTGCGCGCTGGGACATTCCTCGGGATTGATCACCCCATAAAGTGGTTGGAAACCGAACTGTCGCTTGGCTCCAGCCAGAAACTCCAACTCGTGAATAATCATCAAGAATTCTCCATACGGAGCCGATTATGCTTCAGTCCACTGCTGCTGGGTGTCCTGCTGTTTCTGGTGGGGTGTCGGTCGCCTATTGGTAGTTCCAATCGACGAGGCCATTGGCAGCGATTCGAGTTTACTCAACCCCAAATGGGGCTTCCTTTTCGACTAGTTTTCTACGCTCCTGATACCGATGTGGCTGCCCAAGCTGCCGCTGAAGCCTTTAAACGGGTCAGTGAACTGAATAATATTCTGTCGGACTATGAACCCGAGAGTGAGCTGAACCGATTATCTCGATCTTCCGGCCAAAACCTTGAGGTCAAAGTCAGTCCTGAACTCTGGAAAGTATTGGCGATGGCTCAACAACGTGCCAAAGAAAGCGATGGGGCGTTCGATGTTAGCGTCGGGCCATTGGTGACGTTGTGGCGGAAGGCGAGGCGCGACCATCGATTGCCAGAGCCGGGTAGTATCCGTGAGGCGATAGGACGAGTAGGTTATGAGAATATTGTCCTGAATCCACGAACGCAAACTGTGCGATTGTTGACCCCTCATATGCGGCTAGACCTCGGAGGAATTGCAAAAGGGTTTGCGTTGGATGAAGCCCTCAGAGTGCTGAGAGAACATGGTTGCTCTCGTGCGCTGGTTACCGGAGGCGGAGATATGGCACTCGGCGAACCTCCACCGGGAAAGCGAGGATGGAAAATCGAAATCCCCCCGTTGGATTCGCAAACCAATGAACCTTCAAGATTAATCGAACTTAAAAACTGTGGGTTCGCGACCTCCGGGGACGCCGTCCAGAAACTTGAATTCAATGGGGTGCGCTACTCCCACATTGTCGATCCCAAAACCGGGTTAGGACTCACCGACCATAATTTGGTGTATGTGATCGCCCGCGATAGCATGACTGCGGACTCCTATTCGACGACCCTCAGCGTCCTTGGCCCCCTGAAATCGAAGACCCTTTGGGGGCACCCTAAGGCACCTATAAAAGCCCGGATGTTGAGAGAATTGAACACCGCAGTTGAGGTTTTTCACCTTGGCAAGTTCCCCCTTTTGTCTGATGAATAACAGACGGGCTGCCGAGCCCATTCCTGTGCCAATAAAAGCACACTTGTCATGGATTCCGATTCATTTACATTACGTTACACGCTCATGACCTAAGACCGGAGAGTTCTCGACTCTAACCCTTGAATACATTATGCGAATTGATCCCAAGGATTGCACGGCTCCAACCCAGT
>SXQI01000192.1 GCA_005793025.1 Verrucomicrobiales bacterium | reverse complement strand
TCGCACAGATGTCACTTTCGATAAAGACATCAAACCAATTTTCGAGAAGGCTTGTTTTAAATGCCATGGGGCAGAAAAACAAAAAGGGAAACTTCGGTTGGACAGCCTCGCAGCAGTCAAAAAAGGCGGCGAGAATGGTGAGACGATTCTCATCGGCAAAAGTGCAACCAGCTCTTTAGTGCATGCCATTTCCGGTGCTGTCGAGGACATCATGCCTCCGGACGGGAAAGGAGATCCACTCACCAAGGCTCAGATCGGCCTTGTCCGTGCTTGGATTGATAGCGGCGCGAAGTAACCCGCTCCACTCATTGAAGTCATTTCAACCCTCGACGAACCTAGGTTCGCCGAGGGTTTTGTTTTGATTATTTCTTGAGCTTGGTAGGTGAGGGACTGCGGTTCACAAGTTTGACCGATTCCTCGATGAAGATTTCGCCCGTCATCTCACCAAGACACGTGCGAGAGACGTAGTTGTATCGCTCAAAGCTCGACCAATCCACTTTTGTCAAAATATAACCGAATGCATCATTGGTGAGTCCGAAAAGCAGGTTGTTTTCACCATGCATCTTTCGTTTCAAATAGTAACCGATATTGGGTAATGCCTCCCCTGGAATGGTAAGAATCTGTGCGTTTCCCAGGTTGATCAAATTGAGTTGAGTCGTCACCTGAGTGTTGTCATTGCCTCCTAAGCGTAATGGGGAAGCAGCCATAATCGCTCGAAGGAGCGGAGAATCCACTGGGAATGTAAGTTTTTGACTGGTGCAAAAAAGCGCCGGATTTTTCTGCTCAACAGCAGTGCTGATGATCCGCATTGCTTCATCCCCGAGCAGATGTCCAATTCTCAAACATTCCTCCCAAGTGCGCGTATCTTTTCCGCCGGGAGAGCGATTGTCAGCGGTGATCATCCCTCCTTGTGCACCGTTCATAAAGATGGCTGTGCCGCCTCCTTTTTCCTGAATTCGATCGTAAAGCGGCCCTACGAGGTCAGGAGATAATGTTCCAGCATGGGCTCCTAAAACTTCGGGGTGGATGGCATAGTTGACAAGTGTCGCGATGGGTTTTCCATCGGCTCCGATGGCTTGCACGACACTGCACCGTGGATCATAGAGGTGGTCGGCGTAATAGTTATAAGCGATTTTACCCACGGCATTTCCGGTCGCGATTTTGAGGCCGGCGGGTTGCATTTTCTCCACGGCTTCGTTGATTGCTTCCACCATTCGCGTGCAAACGAAGTCGATGTATTTTAAGTCCGTGGCAATATTCCCTTTTCCGTCTGGAAAACCGTAACAATCCGGCGCGCTGTGTGTGTGTGTGGCACCGATGAGAATGTTTTCTGCGGGGATACCTTTAATTTGCGCACGCACCCGATTACCCAGAACTGCCGGAAAACCAAGGAAGTCGGAACTTACGATGACAATACGCGTATTGTCACCCTCTAACGCCAATGCTCGAACATTCAGTTCACCGTCTTTTCGTGTCACAGGATTGGATGGACCCACTCCGCCTGATACAGGGAGCAACGGATTTGGGGTTACGGTTCGAACTGCGATCCCGGCCCGGAATTCTGCCCACACGACAGCGGGGATCCAAACGCAGGCGACAACAAACAACGACAATAATTTTCTCATAGTTTCGTTTCGAATCCGTACCGCATAACGATCTACAAATTGAAAACCAACGATCACCGACGTTTCATGGCGCGATAACGTTCAAGGGCTTCACGTGCAGCGATGTCCCCTGCATCCGCCCTGTTTGCTAGTTGGGTCTGGACTGAACCCATCGCGTTTTGAACGGCTTCTCTCTGGTCATCGCTCAAGTTTTTTTGAAGGCCGGCGATAGTTAAGGTTTCGATCGCTCGAGGGAGATCCCCATCACTGACCGCGCTGATCGCTTGGTCTACAATCCCTTTCATTTCAGTGAATTCAGGACCCATCTGACCGGGTGCTGGGTTTTCAAAAACTTTTTTCAACGCAGCCGCATCCTGCGTCCGAGCTTGGCCGCAACCGCTCAGGAGGCAGATCAACAACACAGTAGTGGATAATTTCCTCACGCTAAGGCCCTCGGTTAATTCTAGGAACCATCTCCCCGTTTACTTCCTGGATCACACCATAAACGACCCGGGTAAAAGGTCTTAAGTTTGTCGAAGGCTCTAATCTTCAAATACTCCACACTTCCACCAACCAGCCCTACTGTGGTGCCGATGCTATGGAGGCGAGTGATGTTTTCCGCTGGAGTACTCGATCCATCATTAAAATCCCCCGGAAACCTTTCGTCAGCCTGCCACATCACAATTGCATCCGTCTTGAACTGGGATTGTTTGTAAACTTGGGGACGTATTTTGTAACCACAGATCGCTCCGTTCATGATGTAGCTCGAGAGTTTCATGCCTCGAGCCCGGTAGGAAGCACTGTTGGTTTTATCCAATGGACAGAAAAAAGAGTTGTCGCCTTTGATCGTCGAACGCAACAAGCCCTGCTCCACGAACGTTCGATTAGTCAACGCCGGTGGGACACCACTGGTTGTTGGGCGATACAACCACCCTGCATAACCCGGTTGGTTATCCCAATTAGGATGCGGCAAATAGTCTTGGTTGTCCGTCACGTAAATCTGAACTGCCAGCATGATCTGCTTCTGATTGTTGGTGCAGACTGTCCGGATCCCTTTCTCTTTGGCCTTCGCGAGCACTGGTAAAAGCATGCCTGCCAAGATGGCAATAATTGCGATGACGACAAGGAGTTCAATCAATGTGAACCCTGTATTTTTCCTAAAGACACCTTTCGGAACGGAACCAACAGAAATTTGTAGAACTTTCATAACGTCTGGAGCAACGGTGGTTGCTCCAGACTTCACCCGAGTCGGAGTGAAAATCAAGAAAGTTCTAACTTTTTCGATCAGAACTGCGGCTCAACCCCTAAGCTCTTGAAGAGGAATGCAAACCGGTCCGCTGCTTCCTCGATGATTTTAGAGGTAGGTTTACCGGCACCATGACCTGCTTTCGTATCGATGCGGAGGAGAATAGGGGCCGGTCCGGATTGAGCCGATTGAAGGGTGGCACCAAATTTGAAACTATGCGCAGGAACCACTCGGTCGTCGTGGTCGGCAGTCAAAATCATCGTCGGAGGGTAGCTTCGGCCCTGCTTGATGTTGTGCAATGGCGAGTAACGATACAGGGCATTAAATTGGGCTGCATCTTCGGAAGAACCATAGTCGGACACCCAAGCCCAGCCGATCGTGAATTTATGAAACCGGAGCATGTCCAACACTCCCACAGCGGGGAGGCAGGCTCCGAACAATTCAGGTCGTTGAGTGAGGCACGCTCCCACAAGTAGGCCTCCATTGCTTCCGCCAGAAATTGCTAGGCGACGGCTCGATGTATATCGATGCGCGATGAGCCATTCTGCTGCCGCAATAAAATCATCAAATACATTCTGCTTTCGGAGTTTGGTTCCCGCTTGATGCCAATCCTCACCATATTCACCGCCTCCACGCAGATTGGGTTGAGCGTAAACACCGCCTAGTTGCATCCATGCGAGGGTTGCAGGCGAGAAAGTCGGCGTCAGCGAGATGTTAAAACCACCATAGCCATAGAGTAAGGTGGGTGTTTCACCATCGAGTTTCAGGCCTTTCTTATGGCTGATAAACATCGGCACACGAGTACCGTCCTTACTTTGGTAAAAGACCTGTGAAGTTTCATAGTCCTTTGGATCGAACTGAACTTTTGGCGATCGGAACGTTGTGTTTTCGCCGGTCGTCAGATTATGTCGATAGATCGTGGCAGGCTGGGTGAAACTAGCGAAGGAATAGAACGTTTCGGTGTCGGTGGGATGCCCCGAGAAACCCGATGCCGTGCCAAGGCCGGGGAGGTCTACCTCCCGGATCATCTTTCCAGTTTTGTCGTAGACCCGAACCGAGCTATGCGCGTGATGCATCCAAGTCGTGATAAACTGTTGGTTTAAGATTGAGACTTGGCTCAAGGTATCGAGTGTTTCTGGAATAATTACTTTCCAACGCGCTCGTTCAGGTTGATTGATGTCGATAGCAATCAACCGACCGCGTGGAGCACCGAAGTCGTTTTGGAAATAGAAGGCAGATTCATCATTCCCAATAAAATTGTAGGATGAATCAAAATCCATGAGGAGCGGACGTACTGGCCGCTGTGTAAATCCTTCCTTCGTTACCGGTGTGGTGCCGGACTTTAAGTCCGCAATCATGACTCGGTTTTTGACATCCGTTCCCTGTGTGCAAGTGATAACAAGCCAACGGCCGTCGTCGGTCACTTCCCCATCAAACTTCCATTCCTTTTGGTCCGGGCGTTCGTACACCAAAATGTCCTCGGCTTGAACCGTCCCAACTCGGTGGTAGTAAAGTTTTTGAAAGAAATTAACCGACTGGAGCTTGGTGGATTCATCGGGTTCCGCATACCGGCTATAGAAAAAACCTTTCCCATCTCGTGACCACGAAGCGGATGAGAATTTCACCCATTTGAGAACATCGGGTCGATCCTGTGCTGTGGCGACATCACGTAGCCTCCACTCCTCCCAGTCCGATCCTGCCGCTGATAATCCGTAAGCCATGAGGGATCCATCGTGGCTGAAGACATAACTCTTCAACGCGACGGTGCCGTCTTTTGACAGCGTGTTGGGATCGAGCAAGACTTGTGGAGTTCCATCGAGGTCAGTCAGCGAGTAAAGCACTGCTTGGTTTTGCAACCCATCGTTCCGACTATAAAAATATCGTTGGCCTTGTTTGTGTGGCAAACCAAACCGCTCGTAGTTCCACAGTTTCGTCAAACGCTCCTTGAGAGCTGGACGTGAGGGGATCTGGGATAAGTAATTGGATGTC
Source organism: Verrucomicrobiales bacterium (assembly GCA_005793025.1). Classification (GTDB taxonomy): domain Bacteria; phylum Verrucomicrobiota; class Verrucomicrobiia; order Limisphaerales; family SXQI01; genus SXQI01. The sequence goes on along the minus strand of SXQI01000192.1, from coordinate 324 downwards.
ACCACGTTTTGAGCTTCGATCCAAAGTCGGCTCTCGGTGCTGTCCGGATTCTCCAACCAACGGAACGGATCCTGCACGCGGGTGCCATGGTAATCGTCCACTTGGGCGACACGATGCGCTCGAGGGTATTTGTGGGAGGATTTCAAAGACGAACATGCCGTCGCGAGAATGGCCACGGCGAGAACTGCAAAGACAACACGGGCTGGAGTCATTTCCGAGTTTTCCACCACGCCCCCGCGATTGCCAAGGGAAAATGACGAAGAAAATCGATCCGAAAACCAGCCATTCTCCGGATTTTTACCTGTAGGGTTGGTGCAATTCCAC
>SXQI01000191.1 GCA_005793025.1 Verrucomicrobiales bacterium | reverse complement strand
TCAAGGCAGATAAAAAACTGACATCCCGCAGAATCAGGATCCGACGAACGAGCCATGGAAATCACTCCCCTCACATGCTTCTTTGGATTGAACTCCGCTTTGACTTTGTAGCCGGGATCCCCTGTTCCCCAACGACTTTTGTTAGCCTCGTCTTTGCTCAATGGATCGCCTCCTTGAATCATGAAGCCGCTAATGATCCGGTGAAATGCCGTGCCGTCGTAGAAGCCTGATTTAGATAATTTTTTGAAATTCTCTACCGTTTTTGGAGCAACATCCGGCCAAAACTCGACCACCATTTCGCCCATTGTTGTTTTAATCACCGCCACCTCTTTCGCCTCAACCCCTGCCGGTTTAACTTCTACAGCTTTGGGTTTTGCGGCTTCCTGAGCCACAGCGTTCCCAAACCCGACCACCAGCGCAAGAAGCGCACACATCATAAAAATCTTCATCTCCGCAGAATATGGTTTACCTCTCCCTCTCGAGCAAATGGAAAATGAACCATTCCGATGGTCGGCATTTCCTGCTTTCAAATCATCGACTCCTCCGCACAATACCATCCATGGCAGCAGTAGTCATTGATGTGGAGTATGTGGCGCACCTCGCCCGGGTTACATTGACCCCGGAAGAGTCGCTAAAACTGGGTGGTCAGTTAGAGAATATCCTCGGGTTCATAGAAAAGCTGAACGAGGTGGACGTCTCTGCCGTAGAACCTACCGCTCACGCGGTGCCGCTGGTGAATATCACTCGACCCGACGAGATCCGTCCCTCCCTCCCTCGAGAAGACGCCCTCCGGAACGCCCCAGCCAAAGCCAATGGGTTGTTCATGGTTCCCAAGATCGTTGAGTAATTTTTCCTTCTGCTGTTCATGTCGACACTGAATCAACTCACTATTTCTGGTCTCTCAAACCTGTTACTTCGTCGCGAGGTTTCTGCTAGAGAGGCAATGGTCTCCTGTCTCGAACGCGTCCAACAAATCGACGATAAAGTTCATGCGTTTCTCAGCATCGACAATGAAGATGCTTTGGCACAAGCCGACGTTGCAGACCAGGCCATAGCCAACGGCGGAATGGCGGAGCTCCCCCTGCTCGGCGTCCCGATCGCAATCAAGGATGTTCTGGCGGTCCGAAATCAACCCCTCGGTTGCGCTTCAAATATCTTGGCGGGTTATCGATCACCCTTTGATGCCACCGTCATCGAAAAAATTAAGGCAGCGGGTGCCGTGGTTTTTGGCAGGTTGAACATGGATGAGTTTGCGATGGGAAGCTCAACCGAAAACTCTGCATTCGTCACAACCCGCAACCCGTGGGATCTTTCCCGAGTCCCCGGAGGATCCTCCGGAGGCTCGGCAGCAGCCGTCGCAGCGGATGAATGTTTTGCCTCCTTGGGTTCGGACACAGGCGGGTCCATTCGCCAACCAGCAGCCCTATGCGGATGCGTTGGCCTCAAACCCACCTACGGTCGCGTCTCACGCTACGGGCTTGTCGCTTTCGCCTCCTCATTAGATCAGATCGGCCCGTTCACCAAAGATATCCAAGACTCAGCTCTATTGCTCAATGCCATCAGCGGTTTAGATCCTCGTGATTCAACCTCCGTTCCCGAGCCAGTTCCAGATTACACAAAAGCACTAGACGGTAACATTAAAGGCCTGAAACTCGGGCTGCCGAAGGAATACATGATCGACGGGCTCGATCCCGAGGTAAAAACTGCTGTTCAAAATGCCGTGGCCCAGCTTGAAAAACTAGGGGCTGAAGTGGTGGAAATATCGCTACCTCACACCGACTACGCAGCGGCCACCTACTATATCATCGCCCCTGCGGAGGCGAGTGCGAACCTCGCACGCTTCGATGGAATTCGCTACGGCACTCGCGTGGATGGGAGCGATCCGGCTGAACTCTACAGCAGGACTCGAGGTAATGGATTTGGCCCAGAAGTTAAACGACGCATCATCCTCGGCACCTATGTCCTGAGCAGCGGGTATTATGATGCGTTTTATTTGCGTGCCCAAAAAGTCCGCACCTTGATTCGCGAAGATTTCCTAAAAGCATTTCAAACAGTGGACGCCATCGTGACTCCCACCACCCCAACCGCAGCGTTCAAGGTCGGCGAGAAATCGGCAGATCCACTCCATATGTATTTGTCTGACATCTTCACCATCTCGTGCAATCTAGCCGGGATTTGTGGTGTCAGCTTACCTTGCGGGTTCACGAAAAACCCCCAGTTACCCATCGGCCTCCAACTCCTCGGCAAACCCTTCGGTGAGGAAACCATTTTGAAACTGGCCCACGCCTACGAACAAGTCTCGCCTTGGCGTCATCAGAAACCCCCATTGCGGTAGTTCACAGCTCACGTTTCTTTTTTATCGTATGGAATATGAAGTCGTCATCGGCCTCGAGACCCACGTCCAGCTCAAGACCCAATCGAAAATGTGGTGCGGATGTGCGAACGGGTTCGGCGCAGAACCGAATACACAAGTTTGTCCTGTGTGCTTGGGATTGCCCGGAGTCTTACCCGTCGCTAACGAGGAGGCTCTACGACTGACTGCCCTGACCGGTTT
>SXQI01000001.1 GCA_005793025.1 Verrucomicrobiales bacterium | reverse complement strand
GGTCGGGATGTGACGGTGGTCGCTTATAGCGCGATGGTGCATGAGGCACTCGCGGCTGCAGAGGAATTGGCAGGGGAGGGAACGGAAGTGGAGGTGGTGGACCTGCGAACCGTGAAACCGATCGATACGGATACTATTATTGCCTCGGTAGCGAGGACGGGCCGGGTGTTGGTCGTGGGGGAAGCATTTCCGTGGGGTGGGGTAACAGCCGAAGTGGTCGCCCGAATCGCGACGGAAGGGTTTGGATTGCTTGACGCACCTCCGCAACGGCTCAATGCCAAGGATACGCCGATTCCGTATCACCCGAATCTTTGGGCAGCCCATCGACCGACTGCGGGCAGCATCACGGCTGCAATCCGAAATCTTTTGAGACTTTAGCTGAACCATCGTCATTATGTCGTACGTTCCCATTGTAATGCCACAACTTGGCGAGTCGATTGCCGAAGCAACGGTGATCCAAATCCTAGTCAAACCGGGGGATTGTGTAGAGGCCGACCAAAATTTGATGGAAGTCGAGACCAACAAGGCAACGACGACGGTGACTAGCCCATGCCGTGGGGAGGTGGATATCATCACCGCACACTGCCATGAAAGTTATCCCGTGGGTGCAATCTTAGGGAAAATAAGGGTTTCGGATGAGGATGCGGTTGCTTTCGGAGTTGAGACGGAGTTGGTTAAGGTGGAAACGAACGAATTTATCGGAGATCAATCAAGCACTGAAAAGGTTGGTAGACTGCAACCCGGGGCCGTGGATCCCACTGTGCGGGGTCTACCTGTTCCTGCCAGTATTTCTGGGGCTAGTTTTATTTCGCCCCGAATGAAGGCACGCATGGCGGAGCTTGGGTTACACGCTGCGGATTTAGCTGGAATCGCCGGTAGTGGCGCAGCAGGGAGAGTGACGATCCAAGATCTCGAAAAATTCTTGCAGAATTTGGATAAACATCAGACGACTCAGGCATCAACGATGCGGGTCGCGGTTGCTGATGCAATGCGCCGAAGTTGGACAAGACCTCTGGCGACTGTAGCCTTACCAGTGTCGCTTGATGCGTTGCTAGCTCACCGCAAATCCATGGAGCCGAAGCCCGGCCCAGCACTGTATGCATTACGAGCATTGTCGATTGCTCTTGGAGAGAATAGCGCACCGGCCGGTCGTCTAGTGGGACATAAGCTGGTGCATCCAGCCGCGATCGATATCGGGTTTGCAGTGGAAGCTGAGGACGGCGTGTTGGTTCCCGTGTTGCGTGATGTCGATAAACGTTCGCTTAAGGATTTAGTCGTTCGCTACAACGAATTGGTTCAACTCGCGCGGCAACGAAAACTGCCTAATGATGCGACAGGCGGATCGATCGCAACTGTCACCAACTTTGGCACCTTTGGGCTGACTTGGGCCACGCCGATTCCGTTGCCTGAGCAGACATTGGTATTAGGGATGGGTGCCGGAAAATTCGTACCCCATTGGAACGAGGACTCGGGAAAGTTCGAGCCAGTGATGGAGGCCAATTTGACTTTGAGTTTTGACCACCGAGTTCTGGATGGAGGCGGGGCAGGGCGGTTGCTGGCTCGAATTGCCTCATTGATGACCAAACCTAATCAACTTTAGGTCCCTGCAGTAATTGGGTCAGAGTTGGCTTTTGAATAAAGCACAACAGGCTTCTACCAATTTGATATGGCAGGGCCGAGCATTGTATTCTTCCAAACTGATGGGTTTTGATTTTTCCCGATCCTCCTCGAACAATTGTATTTGGCGTTTGGCGAACTCTTCATCCAAAATATTGAGGTTAGACTCATCGTTGATACGGAAGGACCGATCGTCAAAATTGATCGACCCACAGGTGACCCATTTGTCATCCACAATCATGATTTTGTTGTGGTATTTGCAGGGCTGATACTCATAAAACTCGACTCCCGCTTCGAGTAGCTTGCGCCAGCGCGAACGAGCCGCTCTCCGGACGATATTGTGGTCAATGACCCCAGGTGCAATAACCTCGATTCTCACTCCTCGCTTGCGGGCCTCCAAAAGCATACCGAGAGCTAAGTCGTCGGGAATAAAGTATGCATGCGCGATCCGAATGGATTTCCTCGCTACCGCAATGGAATACAAATAAAGCATGCGGGCATTCTCTGCGCCATCATGAGGACCACTCTGAAAGTACTGAGCCAACGAATCACCACGGGGAGGCAGAGTAGTAAAATAGTTAGCACCGTGCAGGACAGTGGATTTAGTTCGTGTCCAATTATCAGTGAACACCCCTTGAAGTTGTCCAACCACTGGGCCCTCGACCTTGTATTGGGTGTCGCGCCAGTGATCGCGGAGAGTGGCATTCCCGGTCCATTCATCGGCAATACACATCCCGCCGATGAAACCGATTTTTCCATCGATCACCAGTAGTTTTCGGTGTGTGCGATGGTTCCAATCCCAAGGTTTGAGTAAGTGAACACGATTGAAAGTCTCGAATTTGACCCCTGCTTTCTTGAGGCGATTGCGGTCAAATTGTTTGAGTTCTAATCGTCCAACTCCATCCACAACGCAATGCACGGCGACTCCAGCCCGAGCTTTTTGCATCAGGATTTCGATGAATTGATCACTGATTTTTCCGGAACGCCAAATGAAATTCTCAAATGTGATGGAGTGTTTTGCGCTCTGGATTGCGGCGAGCATCTCAGGAAAAAAGGCGTCGCCGTTCACCAGCTCCGTGACTTTGTTCCCGCCAATCAACGGCACTCGTAGCAAGTGATTGATGGAATTTGTAAACTGTGGATCGTTGATGCCGTAATCGGTAACGATAGGGTTACGGATTATTTTTTCCACTGCGTGGAGATGACCAGACAGCGTCGCGGCAAAAATAATTGCGGTGATTATCAACAGACGCGATGTGGAATGGAGCCAGCGCATTGGTTACAACGGACGGGCGTAACGCTATTTCAGTGAGCTAAAAACGCAACCTGATTTACGCGGAAAATCCTTGCAAGCAAGACTCTAAACCGGCTCGGCAGCGTTCCCGCTCGTCAGAAGTTGCATCGCGGTTGAGGCGGATTGGGGATCCAAAATGGATGTCCACGCGTGAGAATGGCCACGGAATCTGGAATTTATCCCAATTCGGCATCGAAGATTTTGTGTGAATTCCCACATGGATCGGCAGGATCGAAAGCCCCGTGATCTGCGCGAGAGCCACGACCCCCTCTTGAACCTGATATATTGGGCCACGGGGACCATCGGGAGTGATTGCTAGGGTGTAACCTTTTTCTGCCATTCGCGTAAGTTCAAGTAGGGCTTGGCGACCTCTCCGGCTCGTGGAACCTCGCACGCCAGTAATTCCACAGTGGCTCAATGTCTCAGCTAATAGGCCGCCGTCCTTGCTGGCACTGATCATGGCAGCAATCCCTTGAGCGTGACTGTGTTCACGCAGGTAGGCGCCGATCTTGATGGATAGGGCGAGCCTGTTATGCCAAAGGCAAACAATCATTGGTGGGGCTTTAGGGCCTTGGAACAATAGATGAGGATCATGCCAGTGGATGCGCCAAGTCGCGCTAAAGAACCGGGTAATTAAGTGGAGGGTAAGTGCCATTAAACGGCCGATCCATGAGGGTCGGTTGGGAATCACCACACTCGACGATGCCGGTTTTGGCACTCCTATTGGGGAAGTTTGCACTTTATTAACTCTTTTTGAGGCTCGCCCGGACGATATCCTCCAACCCAGCCTCCGGACCTAGCTTTGCCACCACGGAACGAACTGTGTCATGGGCCTCAATTTGTTTGAACCCTAGTGCCATCAGACCTAGCACAGCATCGTTAATTTTTTGATCAGCCGAAGACAAGGCCCGTTGGGCACTAGACGCTTCCCAACCAGCTGAAGCACCAAATTTATCTCTCAACTCAACCACGATGCGTTCGGCAGTTTTTTTGCCAACCCCGCTGATTTGAGAGAGTGCTTTGTGATCGCAGTTTACCACAGCCCCTCGAAACGCTGTTGAATTCATTCCACTCAATATATTAAGGGCGATTTTTGGTCCTATCCCGCTCACGGTATTGATGAGGAGGCGGAAGAGTTCACGTTCCTGAGTTGAGATGAAGCCATACATTACGTGCGCATCCTCGCGGATCGCCACATGAGTTAGAATCTTGACCTGTTTCCCGACGCTAGGAAGTCGATCATAGGACGATAGCGGAATCAGAATTTCGTATCCCACACCGTTCACCTCCACGATCACCTGAGTAGGAAGGATTTCTATCAGTGTTCCCTGTAAAAAAGTAATCAAAGTTTCTAGAGTTGTTTTGGAGCGGCAATTGAATGTCGCCCCGTCTCCTGTGCCAATGTGAGTGCAAGTGCTAACGCATCCGCAGCGTCTGGTGCTGGTAGATCCACGAGGTGCAACATCCTTCGAACCATCTGACTAACGGCCGATTTCTGTGCACCTCCGTAACCTACCATTGCCAACTTCATTTTTCGGGGAGAGATTTCAAAAATCTCCATTCCTCCTGCGGCAGCGGCAACCAAGCTGGCACCTCGAGCCTCTCCCATAATAAGGGCTGTGCGAAGATTTTGCGCGAAAAAAAGCCCTTCGACCGCACAAGCTGTGGGTCGATGTTCTCGAATGACCTCTTGAAGTTCCGTCGATATTCTAAGGAGGCAACGGGAGAGTAACCACGCTTTTGGGCAAATGATGGTTCCGAACGCCAACGCCACTGGATGGGGTTTGTCGAGCCGAATGACACCAAATCCCGTGCCTCGAAGGGAAGGATCGATCCCAAGAATTACGCTGTGGGCGAACGGGGCAGGGGAGGTTGTCTCTGCTTTGATGGTGGCGGTTGCCGAACGGCGCGGGCCACTCAACCGCCCCTTCATCTTTTCAAATTGCTGTGGAGTGATTCCCACGACTTAATCAGACCGGTTCATTTTGAAAGTTCCGTGGTCATATTTGGACTCGTAGGTGCACGAGAAATGAGTTGCATCCGCGCTGCCTGAATACCTGTAAACTCCTCCCGCCAGTTTTCCTAGATCAGACTCCCCCGTGAATCGAACCGTGCCATTGGTCTGGGAACCCGTGAGATTAGCGACGTAGCCAAAGCGTAAAACCTTGGCGTAAGTGGCGAGAAAATGCGCACGGAACTCTGTGCTCGTTGAGTTTTCTCCTAACAAGCATCGTAATTTGCCGTGATGTCCGTTCCGAGCACTGATCCATTCGCCCTCCCATCGGCCGACATAAGGAGCGGATGAGGCAGGGCTGCGTCCAGCCTTCCTCCATTCATGATGAAAAGGAGTACAGCCAGTCGCCAAGGTAAGGAATAAAAACAATACCCAATTGAGAACCTTGAATTGCATGATTCTTGAGCTAATTTCGGGTCTGTTTACTGGGTTAAAAAGGTTCCGTCCACGGTGGTTATTCTGAAATATTCTGGAAGCGTGAGGACAGGAAGTTTCAGGATTATTTTGTGAACGCCTGCGTTGAGTTTAGTCTGGATGCTTTGGCTCCCTTGTTGTGCGACTCCATCAATCCAAACAGGCGATTGCCCGAAATTCTCCAATTTAAGTTGAACAACCCCATCCTTCGGGACCTGAAGCTGAGTGCCTACAAATAGGGCACTAGGGTTTCGCGACGTGCTCGGTCGAAGTGCAGCGATCATCTCGTTTTTGAGGAGGCGGCCGTCCACCAAGGTGGTGGCGCCGACCCATCCCTTTTCGCTCATTGTTTGCTGAACGACTTTCTCGTCACCGAACTGGGCGATATCAATGGTTTGAGGGAGCAGCTTCCAGACTCGGGCAACCGAGCCTTTGGAGCCATCGAATGGGCCCGGCTTACCGAGTTCAGACAAGAACCGGAACATATCCACCTGTTCAGTCTGACTCAACGCATCGATCAAACCGGAAGGCATCAAGGAACCTCCAATGGTTCTTTTGGCGATCGTCGCGGCGGGGATATTAATCTCCTGATTAGCGGCATCTCGCAGTATAATCTGTTCTTGAGTCTCTCTTACTAAAATCCCGGCCATCTCTTGATTATCTTTCGTTTCGATTTGAATTGAATGATATCCCTCCTTCACTTTTCGATTTGGGAATTGCAACGATTCGATCAAATAATCAATCGGGGCACTGGCTCCGATCGATGTCATATCGGGACCGACCTTCCCACCCACTCCTGCGATCGCATGGCAGGTTACGCAGCCTAATTCCGGTCTCCTATAAACATGTTCTCCCTTCGCCGGATCCCCGGTTTGGGTGATGGTGGTGACTAACGCTTTCAATTCGGCTGCGGTTAGGTTCTGGGTTTCACCTTCAGCATCGAGGTTCCTAGCCAAGGCCATGATGAGGTTCGGTTCATTACGCCCTCCCTCCCGAGCTACTCTTAATCCTGCTTTTGCAGCCACTGAATGAAAGCCGCTCTTGGGGAGTGCTTGCGCGAAAGCGGTTGCCGAACCTTTGGCTGCTAAAAGACCACGCCAAAAGCTCAACGCTTCTCCTTCGGAGTTGATTTTTCCCAAAGTTTCTATGGCGGGTTGGATCGCTTTGCCTAGATCTAGACTAGTGAGAGCAATTACTGCGGCGGTTCGTATCGAGATTTCCTCACCTTTGCTGGCGAGATCGACAAGAACTTCGATGGCTTGGGTTCCTCCAATTTCACGGATACTTTGGAGCACAAGTTGGCGTGTCTCGGGTTTTAAAGCAACGTTAGTCGCCAATCGCATGAGTGGTTTCGAAAGTTCCGCCAGTTTCCAAGCCCCCGCTAGGCGGACGGCTGATTCTTGGAACGAAGGGTTTGGAGAATCCAATAGTTTCGCCAACCTACCCAAATCGGCGGAGGGTTTGGCGTTGCGATTCCGGCCCGCTTCGTTCAACGCGTTCAAAGCTTTGATTGTGGCGGTCTGGTCGAACCCATCGGCAATCACTTGGTTAAATAGTTTTTGAAGCTCCGACCCCGTCCCAGCTTGCGCAAGCAGGTCGAACCACGGGCCTGTTCCGTCTTTCGGGAAATCGGTTCGTGGCAAGACGTTCGCCAAGACGGTGGATGCCTGCTGGGGTTGGATCGCTTTTAATCCGAACACTAATTGCTTTTCGTGCCCTTCGATTTTCCATTCTCCCGATTTGACTCCCGCTAACCAAGGTTCCACTAAATCGTTCACGCTGAGCCAAGTTGT
>SXQI01000190.1 GCA_005793025.1 Verrucomicrobiales bacterium | reverse complement strand
CGGAGCTTGGGGTACCGTTTGGGAGGATCTTGCGGAAATTGATCACGCTCAGCCTGTATCATGGAACTATTTTGCCGAGGTTTTTCTAACTTGGTGTCGTCGCGGGGTCGATGGTTTTCGCTGTGACGCTGGATACAAGGTACCGGTGCCTTGTTGGAAATATATCGTGGCTCGCGTGCGAGATGAATTTCCAGACACGGTGTTTTTTTTGGAAGGATTGGGAGGATCTTGGGAGGCAACCCGGGCGTTGGTGCAAGAAGGAGGGATGCAATGGGCCTACTCTGAATTATTCCAAAATTTTTCACCCCGGGATATCAGTACCTATCTGGATCACTGTTTCCAACAGAGCAACAAATGCGGAGTTTTAGTTCATTACAGCGAAACTCATGATAATGATCGCCTCGCGGGGAAGGGGAAGGAGTGGTCAAAAGTCCGAAACAATTTATCCGCGCTGACCTCCACAGCAGGGGCCTTTGGATTCACCGGCGGGGGCGAGTGGCTAGCAGCAGAAAAAATAAATGTCCATAGCAGCCGTGGGTTAAGTTGGGGAAGTTCTAAGAATATCCTCCAAGAGATAGCGACTCTCAACCAAATCCTCGCGGATCATCCATGTTTTTTTGACGGTGCCAAAACCACGCGACTCAGCGATCCAAGTTCTCCGGTTTATGCTCTACTGCGGACCTCTACAAACAATCAAGATCGAGTCCTTGTTCTGGTAAACCTTGATCCAGAATCCGCTCACACCTTCGTCATTAATGAACAAGCTTACGAAAGTATGGGTAGACCAAGGTTTGATCTTCTTAAGTTCGCGGCTCCGACTCGATCTCCCGAAGCATTTGAAACAGGCCTCTCATGGAAACTTGAACCCTTGGAAACGTGTTGCCTTGCAAACCATCAAAGAGGTCAGGGTCTAAGCGGAGAGGCCTACCGAGACGCAAGAGAACGATCGGGCTTTGCTTTCCAATGTTTTGCGAAAGTCATGAATCCTGAAGCGTTTGGGACGCTAAAGTGGGAGGATTTGGCCTCGCAAGTTTACAGTGATCCAAGAAAATTTTTAGCCTCGATCAAAAAACTTACTGATGTGGAACGGGGCTCTAAGACTGAACCGCCTAGGAATACAGCAAACTATATCAACGTGGTCGTCTGGGAGGAGATCGATCAAAGCCGAATTCTCACGGTTCCACCTGATCACTGGCTCTTGGTACAACATCCAACTCCGTTCCGTGTCCGATTGGCTATCAATGGTCAAACTATAGTCCATCAACAGGAGTCTGTTGCTGTGAAGTCAGGGCATATCGCCTGTTTCTGGGCCTCAGAGATGTCCGCCAAGTCCTCGGACGCAACCTTAGAGTTGGAATGTCTGTCGATACCCAAACGTAGTTTGAGCGGTGGCATGCGGTTTCTAAGCCCTGAACCTTATTTGGATCAAGGTAATCATTCCTTTAATTTGTTTCGTGCAGAACCTGAACGATGGCCAATGGTTCTGTTGACAAACGGACGCGGAGGGATGGCTCGGTTTTGTCTCGATATAGGTCGTGTCAAATCCAAGTATGATTGTCTGCTCGGTGCCAATTTGGATGAGGTTCTTCCAGTTGACCGTCACATTTTTGTAAAACGAGTTAGAATCTGGCTTGATGCTGAAGGGCTGGTAACACCATTAAACATTCAGTGCATCGTTTCATTTCGCAGCGAACCAACTCCCACGTGGTGTTTTCGAGCAGCAACCCCAACAGGCGACATGGTTCTCGTTAGGATGAACGCTGAAATGGTGCCGCATCAAAACACGACGATCCTGAGGTTTAATCAAGAGTCGGAACCACCTTCTCTGAACCTTAAATTGATCGTTCGCTTAGATATCGAAGATCGTCATTTCCATTCCGAGACTCATCGGAATCCGGATTCAGAAATTCATTTTCGTAACCACTGTCGATCACTGAAGGAGTCTGTCGGGTTCGAATTCACACCGACGAGAGATCGTCAACTCAGGGCTGTTGCCAGTCGTGGTAAGTTTTCATTCCAAGAGGAGTGGGTCCAAGGCATCGAGCACCCCGTTGAAGGCAATCGAGGGCAGGTGGCCCATGGGGACGCATTTAGCCCCGGTTGGTTTGAACTCCCGCTCTTAAGCAAAGATCCTGTTCAACTCTTGATGAGCAGCGAATCCGAAAGCGGTTGCTCTCTTGGTGAATGGGTTCCTGATTCATCCAATTCCATCACCGTCGGTCGGGTGCAGGAATCGTTTGAAAACACTTTAAATCGATCAATACGTTCATTTCTGGTTCAACGCAACCAACAGACAACTGTAATCGCAGGGTATCCTTGGTTCCTAGATTGGGGTCGTGACACCCTTATTTGTGCGCGTGGACTCATTGCTGGTGGGCATTTGGTAGAAGTGCGAGAGTTATTGTTGGCCCTAGGAAGATTTGAACACAACGGAACTTTACCCAACACGTTTCAAGGAAGTGATTCGTCGAATCGAGATACCTCGGATGCTCCACTGTGGTTTGGGATCATCTGCGAAGAGCTCGCCGAAAAGGTCGGAGAAGACCTTTATGATCTCGTTGTCGAACTAGGCGGTCGAACTTTGCTGCAAGTCTTAGAAAGCATCGGGAGTTCTTACCTCAACGAAACCCCGAATGGCATCCACGTCGATAAGCAGTCAGGACTTGTCTGGAGTCCAAGCCATTTCACATGGATGGATACCAACCATCCAGCGGGAACCCCTCGAAACGGTTACCCTGTCGAGATTCAGGCACTTTGGATTCGGTTGTTAAAACAACTCGACCAGCGTTCCGGAACCGAGGAGTGGGGAGCATGGGCCGAACAAGCCAACGTTTCTTTTCAGCAACTATACTGGTTAGAAACAGAAGGTTACTTCGCTGATTGTTTACTCGCAGGATCTGGATGTGCTGCCGCACAGGCAATCGTGAGTGATGCTTTGAGGAGT
>SXQI01000189.1 GCA_005793025.1 Verrucomicrobiales bacterium | reverse complement strand
TGAGCAACCCTTGTTGACCCAACAAATCTTCGGGCTTCTGGTAATCTTTCAGTAGTTCGTTCAATACTTCGTCGGTAATGGCCATAGTCATCTATCCTCTCAGGTTTCTTTGGCCACTTACACGATTTCCTTTATAGCCCCCTTTTCAGCGTTTTTAATCGAATGAACACCCACTGGAGTTCACGCCCGCTTTAACCTTTTACACAATATTCTTTACGCTACCTATTCGAAAACCTCGCTTTTTTGGGTTCGTTTCTTGACTTGGACGGGTTCGCGACGGATATAAAGACCAACGGATATGCTTTGTGATGTTTGCAAACAGAATGTAGCCACAGTTCATCTGACCCAAATCGTTTCCCAAGAAACGAAGAAGATTGATTTGTGTGAAGCCTGCTCGAAGGAAAAGGGGGTGGATGATCCTACTGGATTTTCTATTGCTGACTTACTTCTTGGATTGGGAGCCTCACAGGAATTAGAGAAATCTGCGGGTGGCAAGGGCTTAACTTGTCCGCACTGCAGTTTTACTCAGGCTGATTTCAAAAAAGCGGGCAGGCTAGGTTGTTCGGAATGTTATCAGCTTTTTAATGACGGACTGGAGACGTTGTTGAAAACAATGCATAAAGGCACTCGCCATGTCGGTAAAGTGCCTCAGATTTATCAGCAAACTCAAGATTTAGGAGAGAAACTCAAGCACTTGCAGAAGAAACTTGAGAAGGCGATTGCGGATGAGAAATTCGAGATAGCAGCTTCTCTACGTGACGAAGTGCGTCACCTACGGGCTCAACTTAAATCAACAGTCGCCTGATCTACTCATGAGTATCGACGAATTCCTCAGTAGCCCAACACGATCAAGCCAACGTTCGGGACCACATGATAGGATTGTGCTTTCCAGTCGCGTGAGGCTCGCGCGCAATCTTAAGAAATTACCTTTTCCAGGATTTGCCAAAAAACAGCAACGGGTTTCAGCTTTGCAGACCATTCTGCCCGCAGTGGAGTCGTTACCCGTGATGGCGGAGGCTTTTTCGGCGACAATGGATAGTTTGACGAATCTCAATAAGCAAATCCTTGTAGAACGTCATCTGATCAGTCGAGAACACGCGGCGAAGAGCACGGGAAGCGGCTTTGTGTTGAACAAGGAGGAAAGCCTCTGTGTTATGATCAACGAGGAGGATCATTTGCGGATGCAATCGCTCCAACCGGGTCTGCAGATTAGGGAGGCTTGGCAAGCGGTTGATCAGATGGATACGGCGTTGGAGAAGAAACTTGATTACGCGTATTCTCCGGAGCTGGGTTACCTCACCGCCTGCCCAACGAACCTTGGAACTGGGATTCGAGTCAGTGCGATGCTGCATTTGCCCGCGTTGGTACTGGGTGAACAAATCAATCAAATTGTTCAGGCAGTCAATAAACTTGGCCTTGCTGTGCGGGGACTTTATGGCGAGGGAACGGAAGCCTTGGGCAACGTGTTTCAAGTGTCCAATCAAATGACTCTAGGGGAGGTGGAGACGGATATTGTCGAACGCCTTAACAAAGTGTTGGCCCAATTGATCGAACACGAAGAAAATGCACGGGCCTCGTTGCTTGAAAAAAAATCCAAGACTGTTTTCAATCACATCGGGCGGGCCTATGGAATTCTCGCCAATGCGCATAGCATATCCTCGAAGGAGTCGATGAACCTGCTCTCGCTCATGCGTTTAGGATTCGATTTGGGGTTGTTCTTAGGTGTCGAGCGATGCCTCGTGGATGAGCTTTTCATTACGACCCAACCCGCGCATCTGCAAAAAAAGTATTCAGAAAAACTCACCGCAGAGGAACGTGATCTTTTGCGTGCGGACATGATGCGAGACGGGCTGAGTGGAGTCAGCCGACCGAACACCGAAAAACTAGATAAGAATAGTCCCCCATTGGACAAACCGACCGAGTCGTAGCACTTTAAGACATTGATGTTATGCCAGATGAAGCAATGAACAATTTCACACCCCGTGCGCAACAGGTATTGGCTTTGGCACGCAAGGAGGCGGATCGGTTCAACCACAGTTTTGTGGGGACAGAACACCTATTACTCGGGCTGATTAAGCTAGGCCAAGGTGTTGCTGTCAATGTTCTCCAAAAAATCGGCTTGGATCTCGAAACGGTCCGGATGGAGGTGGAAAAAGTTGTCGGCACGGGTCCAGATCAAAAAATGATCGGGAATATTCCTTACACTCCAAGAGTGAAAAAGGTTCTGTCTCTCGCTGCCAAGGAAGCTAAAGCCCTGAGTCACACCTACGTCGGCACGGAACACATTTTACTTGGCCTGCTTCGAGAAGGGGACGGTATCGCCGCTCGAGTCCTGAAAAACATGGATGTCGATATTGACCTCACGCGGCAAGAGGTTCTGAAGGAGTTGGATCCTAACTTTAATGCTACAGAAGAATCGGGACTAGCTGAGGGAGCAACCCCGGCCGGAGATAAGGGGTCACCTGATAAAAAGGGGGAAGTCAAAACCCCAGCTCTGAAAGCATTCGGAAGGGATCTGACTGAGATCGCAAGAAAAGGGGATATGGATCCCGTCATCGGGCGGAAGCACGAAATCGAGCGGGTGATCCAAATCCTCTGTCGTCGAACGAAAAACAATCCCGTACTTTTGGGAGAAGCTGGCGTTGGAAAAACAGCGATCGTCGAAGGTTTGGCACAAGAAATTGCCAAAGGAAATGTCCCTGAGATTTTGCGTGAAAAACGGGTGATCACTCTTGATCTGGCGTTGATGGTGGCCGGCACGAAGTATCGAGGACAATTTGAGGAACGCATCAAGGCAGTGATGGATGAAATCCGCCGTGCACGTAATGTGATTCTGTTTATCGACGAGTTGCACACCATCGTTGGTGCCGGTTCAGCCGAAGGCACCATGGACGCCTCCAACATCATCAAGCCTGCGCTAAGTCGCGGCGAGTTACAATGTGTTGGCGCGACCACCTTGAACGAATACCGCAAATACATTGAAAAAGATGCCGCACTCGAACGACGATTCCAAAGTGTCAAAGTCGAGGCACCTTCCATCGAAGAAGCCATCCAGATCCTCAATGGTTTGCGACAAAAGTATGAAGATCATCACAAGGTCGAGTTCACAACTCAGGCATTAGAGGCGTGCGTCAGGCTCTCAGATCGCTATTTAACCGGAAGATTTCTGCCGGACAAAGCCATCGACATCATGGATGAAGCGGGGTCACGCGCTCGGATTAGTTCGATGACCCGGCCGCCAGATGTGAAGAACATCGAGGCCGAGATTGAGGACATCAAGGCCAAAAAGGAGCACTCGATCAAGGAGCAAGATTTCGAGGGTGCCGCCACCATGCGTGACAAGGAAAAACAAGCCAAGGAGCGGCTCGAATCTGTCTTGGCTGCGTGGAAAAGCGATCGGGAGGAGAAACGTGTTCCCATCGGCGAGGATGACATTTTGCATGTTGTCGCAAAGTGGACAGGTATTCCATTGCAACGAATGGAAAAAGGCGAAGCCCAGAATCTATTGAGGGTCGAGGAGGCGTTGAGCCGGACTGTGATTGGTCAAAAAGTCGCTGTCACGGCTTTAGCCAAGGCATTACGCCGTTCTCGTGCGGATTTAAAAGACCCGAAACGCCCTATAGGCACTTTCGCCTTACTAGGCCCTACGGGTGTTGGAAAAACCCTCTTGGCGAAGACACTTGCTGAAACGATGTTTGGGGATTCAAGCTCGTTGATCCAATTGGATATGAGCGAGTACATGGAGAAATTCACAGTCACTCGTCTGGTCGGCTCTCCTCCTGGTTACGTGGGGTATGAAGAAGGCGGACAGTTGACGGAAAAAGTTCGGCGGAAACCTTATTCTGTGGTGCTGTTCGACGAGATAGAAAAAGCCCACCCTGATGTCATGAATATGCTCCTCCAGATTTTGGAGGAAGGCAAACTCACGGATAACGTAGGCAGGGTTGTTGACTTCCGAAACACGGTGATCCTCCTCACTTCAAACGTAGGAGCGGACACGATTAAACGACAGAGCACAATCGGTTTCGGCGCAAATTCGGACGAAACGAATTATGAGAGAATGCGCGATAAAATCATGGAAGAAGCCAAGAGAGCATTCCGTCCTGAGTTTTTGAACCGACTGGATGACATCATCGTGTTCAACTCCCTCAGTAAACCTGATTTGATCGAGATCCTCGGTTTAGAGATTGAAAAACTTACCTCTCGCCTGAAAGCGCGGAATATAAAGCTGGATATCGACGAGAAAGCCAAAGACTTCTTGGTGGAAAAAGGCAACGACCCTGTCTATGGAGCTCGTCCAATGAGGAGGGCAGTTGAAAAGTATCTGGAAGATCCATTGGCAGAAGAGATTCTGAGAAATAGTTTTCACACCGAAGATCCGATCAAAGTGAGCTTAGAGGGAGAAAAACTCGTGTTCACCCAAAAAGCCGGGAGCGAGGAATCGCTTTTAGTCCGTCCGAATCGCCGAAAGTCCGCTTGATTCAAAGGATATCTCTGAAATAGCAGGGTGATGTCGGGTATGGGACACCTCATCAAAACTTTTAATGGTGGAATACTCCAACTGGGGGAATTGACGATCTTGGCATGGGAAACCATCCGATCCATCGTGCGGTTGCGACCTAATGGAGCGGATTTTCTCTACCAGCTTTATTTCATTGGAGTCAAATCCCAGTCGGTAGTTTTAATTACCGGGGCATTTACTGGGATGGTACTCGCCGCACAGGCTTACTTTCAGTTTCACAAGGTCAAAATGGACACGGGAACTCTGGCATTGGTAAGCGTTTCCATGTGCAGTGAGTTGGGGCCCGTGTTGACTGCCCTCATGGTCGCAGGCCGCGTGGGAGCCTCAATGGCTGCGGAGCTGGGCACGATGCGCGTGACGGAACAAATAGACGCTTTACGTACTTTGGCGACGCATCCAGTGGATTATCTTGTTGTCCCTCGTGTTTTAGCAACCGTGGTCGCTCTCCCACTCTTGACGGGGGAAGCAATCCTGATCGGCATCTGCTCTTCCTATGCAGTAGGTGTTGGGTTGATGAAAATTGATGGTGCTTACGCTTTAAAAAACCTCCTTTATTACAGCAGTGCAGAAACGGTTTTTCAGGGACTCATCAAGGCCACAATTTTCGGCGGTATCATCTCAATCATCGGCTGTTACAAAGGATTGAATTGCCGGGAGGGAGCAGAAGGTGTGGGGCGCGCGACCACGGAGGCGGTTGTCATGATTTCAATTTCGATCCTGATCACTAATTTTTTCCTCACGCTCTTCCTAAGTCGAGTGCTTGCCCCATGATTGAGGTCATTAATCTCAGGAAGAACTTTGGTGACCATAAGGTTCTCGACGCCGTTTCTTTTTCGATCGAAAAAGGCCGCTCTGTAGTAATTATTGGACGAAGCGGTTGCGGGAAAAGTGTTCTCCTTAAACATGTCATTGGGCTGATGGTTCCTGATAGTGGAGAAGTTCGTATTGGTGGTGAGCTTCTCACAGGAAAAACGGAACGAGAACTCCTCCGTATTCGTCGCCGATTTGGGATGCTGTTTCAGAGTGCGGCTTTATTCGATTCTCTGACTGTGGAGGACAACATCAGTTTCTTGCTTCGGCGGGAAAAACAACTGACTCCCGGACAAATCCAAAAACGGGTAGACGAGGTTCTCGAGGTCGTGGAGCTGCAAGGGACTCACAAAAAAAAGCCTGCCGAGCTCTCTGGAGGAATGAAAAAACGTGTCGGTCTCGCGAGAGCGATTGTTTACCAACCTGAAATTCTACTTTATGATGAGCCAACCACGGGGTTGGATCCAGTTGTCTCCGACAGTATCGACCAATTAATCATCAGGGTTACCCAGCAATTGCATGTGACGACGGTGGTTGTCACGCATGACATTCGAAGTATGCGGCGTGTAGGACAAAGCATCATCATGCTCTCCAATGGGCGGGTATACGCCGACGGTTCACCTGACACGATTTTCAGTTCAACAGATCCAACTATCTATCGTTTCGTCAACGGGATCAGCGACTCCAAGGAAAAAAACTTTTAAGTTCTATGAAAGATACTGGCATTGCATGGAAAGTCGGGCTCTTTGTGGCAGTGTCGCTGATCGCTATTGGCGGCGTGGTGATGAGTTTTAGCAAAGGAATTGGGATCTCGTCACGGTATCCGCTGCTTTTGAGTTCACAGAATGCTGCAGGGCTGATTCCAGGTGCGAAGGTGCTCATGTCCGGTGTTCCCATCGGCAACGTGAAACGGATCGAAATCAATGATGATGGTAAAAACGTTACGATCACCACGGAGATATTGACCAAATTTTTAATTCGCTCTAATTCAGTTTTTACGATCACTCAATCTGGTTTTCTTGGTGATCAATATATTTCAGTGTTCCCCAGTGATATCCAAAATCCTCCGCTCCCACCGGGATCGATTGTGCCTTGCGAAGAACCATTCGATATCAGCGAAGTTGTTCGGGCTTCTGGAAGTTTGCTGAAAAGAGTCGATAACGCAATTGCTCAAATGAGCACAGCGATCGAACGAGTGGATCGAACTTTATTGGCTGAAACAACCCTGACAAACCTCTCTACGACAATCGCTAATTTCCGAACGTTCTCGGATCGGATGCTGATCACTTGGGACAAGGTGGATGGGGTCATCAGCACTAATGGACCCGCATTGGCTCAAGTGTTCACAAATCTAAACGAGTTTTCGTTGGAACTCAAAGGTGCTGCGGATCAATTGGGAGAGCTATTGGTCAACAACAAGGATCATGTATCATTGACCCTTCGTAATTTTGAAGCCTCTTCAGAAAAAATTAATACGATTCTGACGGAGATTAATACTGGGAAGGGACTTGCTGCGAACTTGATGAATAATGCAGCGTTAGCCTCGAGTGTCTCCATTACACTGAGCAATTTTTCGGTTCTTTCGAGCAACATCAACAAGAGCGGGATTTGGGGCGTGGTCCGAAAACCAAAGGTCACAAAACCAATCGACCCGGAGAAAACTCATTAATCCACTTGATACCCATCACTCTAGAATTGGAGGTTTAATGGAATTAATAACGGTCTATTCATGTTTCAACATCGCCTCGGCTGACCTAATGGTGTCACACCTCCAAGCGATGGGATTTGACCCTGTGTTGCTTCACGATACCGCCGCGCTCAGCATGGAAGGGTATTCTTTCGCGACAGGTGGCGTCAAAGTTCAGGTGCCTGCAGACCAAGCGGAGGCAGCCAGAACACTAGTCTTGGATTTCGAAAAGCCTCTCTCATGACGAACGCCGATTGGCCGAAACTCCTGACGACCCTGAGTCGACAACTTCCGCCACGGACGCTCACCATTGATCCGAAGATTTGCGCTAATTACGCTGGCGATAAATGGTTCGCTTCGAACCCGCCCGATGCGGTGGCTTTTCCCAATTCCACAGCAACCGTGTCGCAGATCATGCGGTTTGCCACCAAACATCGTATCCCCGTGACCCCGCGAGGAGCTGGGTTCGGTTATGTGGGTGGGTGTGTTCCGATTCGTGGAGGCATCGTTCTTTCCCTTGAGCGGATGCGCCGGATTAAAGAAATCGATCCAGACGATTTTATCGCAGTAGTCCAACCCGGAGTGATTACGAAAACTCTGCAGGACGCTGTCGAAGCGTTGGGTCGCTTCTACCCTCCTGATCCTGCTTCCCGTGCCGATTGTAGTATCGGTGGGAACATCGCGACCAATGCTGGAGGACCCCGATGCTTGAAATACGGGGTGACAAGAGAATACGTCCTCGGTTTAGAGGTTGTTCTGGCGGATGGCACGGTGGTGCGCGTGGGCAGCCGAACGCATAAAAATAAAGCAGGATTCGATCTGGCAAAACTGTTCGTCGGATCCGAGGGAATGCTCGGTATCGTTACCGAAGCGACCCTCAAACTCCTACCCTTGCCCCCATCCCGAGCGGCACTCGCGATCGGATTCACTTCCATGGATGACGCTATCCGGGCGATCAAGGCAATTTTTAAAACTGGATTCTTACCCAGTGCGTTGGAATTGGCGGATCAATTCACCCTCGCCGCTGCTCAAAAGAGAACCCAAAGCAAACGTCTGACTGGCTGTAATGCTCACATCATCGTCGAATTGGATGGTCAGGATGAATCCCTGCGGAGAGAAATAAGGGAACTAGAGAAAGCTATTAGAATGGGTCCCAACCTCTTTATCCAACGTGCCTTAGGAGCGGTTGCTTGCGAGGAACTTTGGAAACTTCGTCGCGAATTCTCTTATTCCCTGCGTGACACAGGTCTGACTAAACTAAACGAGGACATCGTTGTTCCACGTGGAAAACTTGCCGAACTGTTTCGCTTCACCAGCCAGCTTGAAAAGAAATACGGGTTGCCTGTGGCCTGCTTCGGCCACGCAGGTGATGGCAACATCCATGTTAACGTGATGTTAGACATCAATAAAGCTGGGGCTCAAAAAAGAGCCGATAAGGCATTGGACGCCCTCTTCAAGAAAGTAGTGGAACTTGGCGGGGTAATCACTGGCGAACACGGTATTGGCCTTGCAAAAAAGAAATGGTGGCCCTTGGTAGCCTCCCCTGCCCTCCAAGATCTCCACACCAAGATTAAAACAGCACTCGACCCGCATAATCTCCTCAACCCTGGGAAATTCATATCAGACACGAAAAAATGAAACTTTTGTGCTTGGCGGATGGGGAAACCAATGTATTATCGGGGCTCACTTTTAAGGTGAATTAGATTTTATGGGACGTATTTGCGAACTGACAGGAACTGGGCCAATCAAAGGCTCACACATTTGGCGTAGTGGTAAGGCCAAGAAAAAGGGTGGTATCGGTACACACGTGACCGCAATCACCAAGCGCCGATTTTTCCCAAATCTCCAACGCGTTAAAGCAGTGATCAATGGCGAAGTGCGCTATGTCCGCGTTACCGCCGCAGCGATCAAGAAAGGCCTTGTCACCAAGGCTCCAAGACGCACTTGGAAGAAGGCAGTCGCCGCTTAAGTTTGATTGTTAAAAGTTTTCAAAGGACGACCTTCGGGTCGTCCTTTTTTGTTCCCTGTTTTCCACCTCCGAGGATTAACGACCTTTGAGATGATGCATCGTGACTCGTTTTACTTCTCGGTCACTCTCTCGTTTCTTTATGTCCTCTCGTTTATCAAAATCAATTTTGCCCTTACCAATTCCGATTTGAACCTTTACTTTGCCGTTCTTCCAATACATCCCGAGAGCTATTAGGGAGTGCCCTTTGATCGCTGCCAATGCAAACAATTTCCGGATCTCTGCGCGATGAAGCAATAATTTGCGGGGAGCTTTGGGTTGGTGGTTTTGAGCGTTACCGAATGCATACTCTTCGATGTGGGCATTATAGAGCCAGACTTCATCGTTTTCTACTCGGGCGAAGGCATCTCTAATCTGCCCTCTTCCTGCGCGCAGTGCTTTGACTTCGGTTCCGTGCAGAACTATCCCAGCCTCGAAGGTTTCAAGGATATGATAATCCCTCCGCGCTTTGGAGTTGGAGACAATCTCGGACATAAACAAAACAGCCAGAAGGGGTTTCTTCTGGCTGCTCGCAAATCCAAAAACTAACTACGCCCGACGGCGTTTCTTGACTGGAGCTTCCAGCGGTCCTTCTTCAGCATAAATCTCCCAAGCAAGTTTCCCTTCACCAATCTCTAGCAGGGCGATGTCTGCCGCACCCAGTCCAGCGGTTTCGGAAATCATGGGTCGTGAACTGCCATTTCCGTTGGCACCAGTCAACTGGCGCACCCGTCGTGAAACAACGTTTATTAGAACGTTGGGGTTCACGACTTTCTCAAGAGCTTTTCTACAATATTCGCTATTCAAAATAATCCCTTATGTTTGCAAGGAGTGGTCACCTTATCTATCCATGTTCCTCATTGCAATTCATTGTTTTAAGAAATGAGGGACCAAATTATTTGATTGGAGAATAGTCGGTGGCGATGAGGAACTCAGACTTCACACCGCCTTGGGCGATTAATGAACCGCCGATTTTTTCGGACTCTTGCTTAGCCAACACCCATGCAGGATCCTTGTGGAACGAATCGAAGGATGTTTTGGAAACCTCAATGCTGGGGTGCGAGATGATGCAAACCAGATCGGTGGAGGCTTTTTGCTGATCAGGCATCAAATTCCAATAAGCGATGTTCTTCATGCCATGTTTTTGGAAAAGCCCCAACGTGTGATCCCGAAAGCGTTTGTTAAGATCACCTAACTTGTCCTTGGCTGCGGTGTAGGTTCTGAGTTCGAAAACACGTCCAGCCTTATCGATCTCGGCTTTAGGAGTTGGTGAGTAATCCGTAAGCTGCATAAAAAATGATTCAACTTTACTGACAATGGGTCCGTTTTTCTCCGTCTCCTTTGCAGCAGCCTGCCACTCTGGATCCGCCATAAACGCTTTCCATGACTTATCTCGTGCTGCACGATTTGGGTAAGCAAGGATGTAGGTGAGTTTTCGTTCGGGATTCTCCGTTGGAACCCAGTATCCAATATTCTGGATGCCGTGTTTCGCAAATAATTTGGTGGTGTGTTCTCGAAACCGTCCCTCCAAAGTCGAAAATTTGCCTTCAGGAGAGTAGTAAATCCGCATCTCAAAAACCCTAGCATCGGTGGAGGAGACAGCAGTTTCAGCTATCGAACAAACTTGAGCGGTTAGGAGCATGGCTACAATAGCCACAAGCATTTTAAAGTTCATTTTTGATTTGGTGAATCACCACAGGGCATCCGGATTTGGTGAAATCGTCAACTGGAATCGGGTTTTAGTTAAGCAAGATACGGAATGGTTAAGGGACCTTGAGGCAATACTGCGACGCGAGCTTGGCTTCCTATTTTCTGAAGCCGCTCTTGAACCACCTTCCCAATATCGCGGCATGGAGTCAAATGCGCTGCCCGAATGATGGCATCGGAAAGTGAACTGTAGACTAAGACCTCTGCCCGGCTTTGGATCAAAGCTTGTATCTGCGCCTGCCATTGTTCAGGTTTAACGAACCCCGGGGTTGCGAGGAGTGTGAGAATTTCGGCTGAACTACCTGCGCTGCGTAAAAGTTGATCGAGTGGGCTATTGGCAGGGACGCCTTGGCTACACTCGCATGCGAGAATAATTGTGCCACCCGGCTTCACAATACGTGCAGCTGCACTCATCCCCTTCACACCTTGGTAAAGATTCAAATCCAAGGGATAACCACTGTTCGTGGTCACAACCACATCGAAGGGGGACTCTACCTTTTGCATCGCTTGGGAACGGACAAATTCGAACCCTTCCCGATGTGCTGCCAGAAGGTCCCCTGCAAAAACTCCTGTGATGGCTCGCTGTTCGTTCAACGTGACATTGAGCAGAAAACTAGGTCCCACACGAAGCGCAATATCGCGCAACTCTTCCCAGATCGGATTACCTGCTGTTATTCCGAAGGTCGCGTTTGGATCACCGATATTCGCCGCCCCGTGGTTTGACATGACGGTTTCCAACGCGGCACAGCCGGGCATGATTCCCTTAGGACCACCGCTGAAGCCGGCGAAGAAGTGGGGTTCAATAAAACCAGTGATGATCCTAACATCTGCCTCTACTAGATGGCGATTAATCCAAGCAGGAGTTCCATCTCGAGTTGTGCCTAATTGACAATGGGCATCAATGTTCTCAGGTTCATGGTTGACGACGCGATAATTGGCTACTACTTCGGGAGTCAATAATTTCTCAAGTTCAGCCCTCGTGTTAGGCCGATGAGTGCCGAGTTGGTTGAGTAATGTAATCTGTTGCCGACGAACACCGCCCGACTCCAAGTGCTCCAATAGCCAAGGAATGATGCGGTCATTTGGTGTCGCACGCGTGATATCGGTGAACGCAATGCAGATTTTCGCGTCCGGTTTCAACCACTCATGTAACGGTGCGGCACCGATCGGCGCGGCTAAAGCCTTCAACACTGCTGTTCGCTCATCACTTAGGCCGGGTTTGTGTGCGGGGTTGATCACCGTCGTCAGATCATCCGGCAACTCCACAGGAAGATGGCCCTGACCGTAGGCAAGATTCACTTTCATTTTATTTTAACCGGCTAAAAAATATAGAGCTGAAGGCGGATTTAAATTCGTTCGAAATAGCGCGATTTTTCCCAATCCGTGACGCTGTTTGCGAATCCTTGAACCTCAAGTCGAGCACTATGCACATGGTAATCCACAACATCATCACCCATGAGAGCACGTGCCAGTTTACTATTATCCAAACTTCGAGCGGCTTCCTCAAGGCTTGAAGGTAACCTCGCTAGGGATGGATCGATATACGCATTCCCTAGGTAAGCTTCACCACAGTCCAAATTCTCATCCACTCCGGCAAGACCCGCTGCGAGGGTAGCTGCGAAAGCTAAATACGGATTGGCATCCGCGCCCGGCATGCGGTTTTCGATCCGAAAGGAACTCCCCTGCCCTACCACGCGAAAACCCACCGTACGATTATCATTGGCCCATGCCATTTTAGTCGGAGCCCAACTCCCGGGCTGGTATCGTTTGTAAGAATTGATGGTTGGCGCAAAAAAATAGCATAACTCTGGCGAATACTTCATCAATCCGCCTAGGAATTGACGAAACATCCGCGAACCTTTCTGGTGGTTCTTGTCCCAGAAAAGGTTTTCACCCTCTGCTGATAGGCTGACATGGATGTGACAACTGCTGCCCGCTTCGGTCATGCTTGGTTTTGCCATGAAGGTTACTGCTTTGCCATGCTGGGTTGCGATCTCCTTCAGACCTTGTTTAAAAACAGTATGCATGTCCGCCATGAAAAGCGGTCGGTCATAGATAAAGTTGATCTCATGCTGGCCTCGTCCCCATTCGCCCTTGGAGGATTCTACCGGCACCCGAGCCTGATTCATGAAATTTCTAACTGCACGAAATAAGGTTTCGTCACGGGCTGGTTGCATCGTGTGGTAGTCGATGCGGTAATCGCTGGAGGGAGGTAGATCGCGATACCCGTTCGCGAATGCTTGGGGATATGTGGTGTTGTAGAGGTAAAACTCGAGTTCGCTTGCAATATTACAAATCATGCCTCGGTTG